>JAUWMW010000152.1 GCA_030612965.1 bacterium | reverse complement strand
CCCAATTCCAGGTGCCTACCTCGCCGAGATCGACCGGGTCCGCGGTGGGTGGTGTCCCGCGAGAACAGGAAAGCACCATGCAACTAACAGTGAGCAGTATAACTGCAAGAGATATCGCCTTTGTGGCTTTGGTCATTTTGTTGTCCTCCAACTCTGTCATATCAACTTGTTCCCGGCAGGGAATGTTATCAGAACCTCTCATAGGTGTGCGTATAGCCATTAACAATCAGATCTGTCAACACCAGTGTGTCGCGCCCCATGAACTCCACCGTTTGAGGCGCATGAATTCCGTCTGCGTAGCGCAGCACCCTCTTGCGTACAGAGTCGACATCTTCCCAATCAATAGTGTAGCCGACCACCGATTTGGGTTCTGTGAAACTCCCGGACGTATCAGTCTCCCAGAATTCCACTGTCGATGGGGGATTGAATACCAAAGCGCGTGCAAATGAGACCGAATCTACAAGGAGCAGTTCATTGTTGAGGCCGCCAACGGACTGAAGCCAGAACCAGACCCCTTGCTCTGCCAAAAATGTGGACTGCATCGGTGTATCACTTCGGGAACAGTTCATCCCGATAGCGCCAAGGGTAGCGATTGTCAATGCCAAGAGTAAAGCCAGCGCTGTTTTTCTCATCGTCTATTCCTCCGTAACTCGGTCTATCGTTATGTCACACCTCAAACAGAGCATCACGCTCCATCAATCGCGGGGAAATCTACAACAATGTTATTGGTTTGTCACTAACTTTTTGGCGGTCGGCCGACAACAAGGCAGGTTTTGGTCGCTATTCTCCCGAGGCATAATGCCGACGGAGATCTTTGAGCAGCGGATCCCCTTCCTCCAAATCCCACCAGACATCATCGGGGTCAGCTCGGCGAATCATGCCGACCATCAGTGGACTGACACCCTGGTGGCAGCGCAGGAGGACATCCTCGTACTCCACACCGATTATTTCCCACTTGCCGGAACCTGTCGACATCACGTAGCGACATGGTTTGACCACGCCGGTGCAGAGCGACTGAGCACCTGAAAACACTTCGTGACCCTCACGTAGCGAGAGCGCGTAACGTTCGTTACCACGAGCTGGTCGACACTGAAAGACGTAGTATGGCTGTATGCCCGCTTGGGCGGCGGCATACCAGAGATCTGCCAGAACGTTCGGATCGTCGTTGATGTTCCGCAGCAGAGGCGTTTGAATCAAGAAGGTGTAGTTGGGGAAAGCCTTGACCACGTCGGCCAGAGACGGTCGGATTTCCTCGGGACGTACTACGTGCAAAACGATATAGACTCTCTTGGCGTCAAAGCGGGGCAAGACCCTGGCATAGCGTCTGGGGTCATGCACCAGGGCGCGGGTTCCGATCCGGATATCGTGGATATGCTTGATTCTGCTGATCCCCTTAAGAAGTCCACTCATTAACTCCGGATCGGCCAGGAGCGCGTCACCACCGCTCATCAGTACGCTGCGAACCTCGGGGTGCTCTCGCAAATACGCCAACGTCTGTTTTCTGTCGACCACGACGTCATATTCCAACGCCTCGCCTTCGAAAAGCCTCTTACGGAAACACCAGTCACAGACGGAGTGGCAGTCCTCGGCAACAAACAACAGCACCGTTTCCCGATAC
Source organism: bacterium (assembly GCA_030612965.1). Classification (GTDB taxonomy): domain Bacteria; phylum Zixibacteria; class MSB-5A5; order GN15; family FEB-12; genus JAJRTA01. Next base: position 4,651 of record JAUWMW010000152.1, on the reverse strand, counting down.
TTGTGCTGCAAGCCGGGGATACGGAAATTCTTTTCCTCACTGGACGGGTCGTATACAAACATCTCTCCCATGGCAATACTCCTTTGCCTCTGTCCGCAACTGTGATCCAGGTTGATTCCATTCGAGTTCTGTGTACCGCTTCGTCCGTCGGGCAGACAGTAGTCCTGACCCTCCCGTGAAGCTCAATCGGCAAGCGTTGTGGGCAGGTGTCGAGATCAACACCTGAGGTCCGGTTGCGGACTCATACCTAAACTAATAGTAGATAACACGACCAAGTCTGTCAAGTCTTGTATCCAACTATATCTACTCACTATAACAGTGGAATTCAGTGATTGTTTCAATAAATTCTTGAAGGTACAAGCGTGCTAGTGTGGCGTGCAACAACTTAGCGTCGACTTGCATTGTCGAATCGGTCATCTGGACAAACACGGGAAGTTTGTACTCTGACTGCACGCTGCGCACGGCTGTTTGTGCCATGACTACCGGTAACGGAAGAAGGAGTGTCGGTCACCGTCTCACATTTTGTGCCCATGACTTAGTATCGCTTTGCTGATCGCCGCTGATTTCGTACATTAGGCGACTATACAGGAGACAGTTTGACCGACAACGTTGAAAAAAAGCCCACCGACTACACCGAGGGGTCGATCATCAGTTCCATCCTCAAGATGGGACTGCCGTCCATGTTCGGATTTCTCAGCCAGAATATCTATTCTCTGGTCGACACCTACTGGGTGTCGCGATTGCCGGGCCAGGAGTCGGGCGTGGCGGCGATCACATTCTTTGCCACTATCCTCTGGCTGTTCTTCTCGTTCAATCAGTTGGTGGGGCCGGGCTCAGTGGCGATTATTTCTCGGCGCTACGGTGAGAAGGCGTACGATCTGGCCGAGAAGGCGATCAAGGAAACGCTGATTCTCAAACTTTTCTTCGGCATAGTCTTCGGCGTGGTCGGGTACTTGGCGATTGAACCGATGCTCTACCTTATGGGCGCCAGGGGAGAGGCGCTGACCGATGGTATCGCATACGGCAGCATCATGTTTCTCGGGATGGGGGTCATGTACGCTACATACTCGTGCTACACGGCGATGCGAGGCATCGCCAACCCGCAGATGGCCATGATCCTTATGGTTGCGTCCAATGTTCTGAATATGGTGCTGGACCCGCTATTGATGTTCGGTTACTGGGGATTGCCGGCGCTGGGTATCAAGGGTGCGGCTATAGCTTCAGTGATCAGCTACAGTCTCACTCTGGCGGTCGGGCTGTTCCTGCTGTATGGCAACCACACTAATGTCAAACTCCATCTCCGCGGCAAGGTACCGGTGGGGTTGGACACGATGTGGAAGATGCTCAAGATCGGCATTCCGGCCTGGCTTGGCTCGATGTCATTCTCCAGTGCCCGGTTGGTGATCATGCCGTTGATCGCGGTGTTCGGCACCGAGGTGGTGGCTGCTTACGGCGTCGGCAATCAGGTTACGCATTTCGGCATCATGGTGCTGGTGGGAATTGGGCTGGGTCTGTCATCATTAATCGGCCACAATCTGGGCGGCAAGAAATATGAGCGGGCCAAAAAGACCGCTGACCAGGCGGTGCTTTTGGCGGTCGGTTTCATGCTGCTTTTTGGAGCCGCATCGTTTCTGTTTGCTCGGCCGATCATGGGGCTGTTCTTCCAGAATGAAGTGACTATAGGTTACGGCGTGACCTTGCTGCGGATTTTTGCGCTCGGCTTCCCATTTATTGGCGCTTTTCTGATGATCGAAGAAATCCATCTCGGCGTGGGCCTCAATACTCCCGCCATGGTGATGAATATTGTCCACTCCTGGGCTTTCGAGGTCGGCCCGATTCTGCTCATGACCAGTCTGTTGGGATTCGGTCAAGACGCTATCTGGTGGACGATTACTATCGCCGGTGTTTTCAGTACCGCCATCTTCTACATCTACTATCAGCGCGGTCGCTGGCTGACCGTGAAAGTGTAGGAGGCCTCCACGACAACACGGGTCGAAGTCCCCTCTTGACGGGCTTTCCAAAAACTACCGGGTAGTGGATATTGCTTTGCTGTGGGCGGCAGACGTCCTCGTCTGCCCCTTGACTACCTTGGATATGTTCTTCAAACGGGCAGACCGGGAGGTCTGCCGCGCACAATATCATGGGTTTTTGGAAGGTCCCTTGATAGAGGATTCAGGCGTGTGCCACGCCGCAACAGATCCAAAACACAGGCCTGCATGATACAAACCATCATTTCACTTTCCTTCTCAACCGACGAACGTATATTGGGCTCGGTCCATGCTCTGGAGGAATGTTTATGCCATGTCTTGAAATCACAATGCCGAGTACCAAGAGCCGCTTTTGTTATGACCTGCCAAATGACTAACGGGGAACACTCACGGTGAAACCAGACGACATCGCCAAACATAACCAACGTCTGTGGGAGGAATTGGTACGAAACGGTACTGTCTATAGTTTGCCCTGGCTTGACCTGAACAGAACTCTTCTGGACGATTACGTCACCGGGCGCATAGAGGTGCTTCCCCGTCCGTACGTGTATATCTATCCGCGCTCGGTGCTTGAGAGTGCCGAAGGCAAGGACGTTCTTCTGCTGGCCTCAGGCGGGGGACAACAGTCTGCCGTGTACGGGTTGTTGGGTGCGTGCGTGACGGCGTTCGATCTTACCGACGCGCAACTCGAAGCCGATCGCGCCGCCGCAGACCACCACGGCTACGAGATAACCACTATTCGGGGCGACATGCGCAACCTGTCGATGTTGGACGATGAATCGTTCGATCTGGTTTACCACGCGATCTCGCTTGTGTTTGTGCCTGACGTTCGAGAGGTCTATCGGGAAGTGCATCGGGTTCTGCGTCCGGGTGGTGTCTATCGCGTTGGACACTGCCATCCAGCGACACAAACGGTAGACGAAACATGTTTGCGTGACGGTAAGTATGAGATCCCTGGTCCCTTCAAGAGCGGTCCGATAGAGGGAGCCGACGCCCGAGAGTTTGTCCACATGTTCAGTGACATTTTCAACGGCCTTTGTGATCTGGGTTTTCATATCGATGGAGTCTTTGAGGATCCTCGCCACTTGTATCCACTGGCTGAGGCGCAAGAGGGGTCAGAAGAGCACATGCTCAAAATGGTTCAGAAATACTTCTGTATTGTCGCCACCAAACCGGAGAAAGTATAGCATGCACGGTCTGGTTAGCTTGTTACCGTCCCCCTGCTACGAACGGGTTGAGTCAATTTGGGACCGGCTCGCGCAACGCTGTGGACTGACCGGCATTCGTGTGACGCCATACCCACACTTTTCATGGCAGATCGCCGACGAGTACGGCTTTGACCGACTGGAAGCTGCAATACGGCGAGTGGCCGCACATACAAAACCGTTTGCTGTCAAGACAGCCGGTCTTGGAATCTTTTCCGGTGAAAACCCGGTTGTCTACTTGCCGGTGGCCAGAAACAGCCGGATAGCCCAATTGCACAACGAGATTTGGCGGGCTGCAAATGGCCTCGGCACGGGAGTGAGTGAGTACTATAATGATGATAACTGGGCGCCGCATATCAGTCTGGCCTATGGCGATGTGGATCGACAGACCCTGCCAGAGGTTCTTGACGAACTTGCATTCGAGAGTTTTGGTTGGGAGTTCGAGGTTGATAACATATCGTTAATCGTCGAACCTGAAGGTCAGGTTGGGCAGTTGAAGTGGAGGATTCCTTTTTCGGGTTGACGGTAGGACTATTTTTGGTCACGGATAACGGTCGAAATCGAACAAAGCATCAGGTGAGACATGAATACGAATAATGACAAGATTATGATCTTTGCCGGCAGCGGCAGCAAGAAGCTGGCTACCGGGATATGTACGCACCTTGGTGTTTCTCTCGGGCGCGGCGATGTGATGCAGTTCTCCGAGGGCAACACGTTCGTACGCGTACTCGAAAACGTGCGCGGTCGGCGGGTGTATGTTGTTCAATCGACGGTGTTTCCGGCCAACGACAATTTTATGGAGCTATTGTTCTGGATAGATGCCTTCAAAAGAGCCAGCGCCGAGTCGGTGACGGCTGTGATCCCGTACTTTAGTTACGGTAAGGGTGACAAGAAGGACGAACCACGGGTGTCGATCCGAGCACGCGTTTGTGCCGACGCCATTGAGGCGGCCGGCGCCGATCGAGTGGTGACGATGGACCTCCACGCCCCGCAGATTCAGGGTTTCTTTCGGGTACCCGTCGATAACCTGTATGCCTTGCCGGTCCTGTGTGAGTATGTTCACACTCTCGGTCTTTCCAACTCTGTGGTGGTATCTCCCGACGCCGGTTTTGCCAAGCAGGCCAGGAAATATGCGGCCATTCTTGGAACTTCAATGGCTATTGCCGACAAAGAGCGAGCCGACCACGATGAGATGGCCGAAGTGATGGGCATCGTCGGGGAGGTGAAGGGAAAGACGGCGTTGATCGTCGACGACTTCACTATCTCCGGCGGTACGCTTACGGCCGTAGCCGAGCAACTTGTGATTCGGGGTGCACGGGAAATCTACGCGCTGGTAGTGCATGGTGTCCTCGCTGAGGGATCGGTTGAACGAATCGATGCAAGCCCCATCAGGAAACTGGTGATTACCGACAGCGTGGAGAACCAGCCGGTAACATTCTCGGATAAGATCGAGGTGGT
>JAUWMW010000091.1 GCA_030612965.1 bacterium | reverse complement strand
CAAGGTATTGTGGATATTCCCGCTGGCCGCGGCTCTGTCGCTGTGGAGAGACAAGAACTACTCCGAGTTGACAGGTATGGCGCTGCTGCTGATTTGTTCCTATGCCCAACTCTTTGTCGCCGGAGATACCTCTCGCATGTTCACGCTGGGCTTTATGGTTATGATAATCGCCCTGTGCCGCCTTCTCGAAACAAACGACTTCAGGTTCCGCGAATGGGCTTTCTGGGCGGTCCTGTTTAACCTGATGGTTCCCCAGGTCTACACGGCGTTCGACGTGGTGGAGTGCTGGCAATCTTTCCTGCTTTCAAAAATCTGAAAACAGACCTGGTATCAGCAGCAGCGAATTACGTCTACTCGAGTGCTTCGGATTGGCTTGTACATCAGCCGCCCACAACCCCGAGCCGAGTGCGCTCGCTCTTCGACTCCGCTCAGGGTGACGAACACTGGATTCCGGCTTTTGCTGGAATGACATGCGAGAAGATAAGCGCGCGAAGGCGTGGCGCCCCCATTGACAAAATCGCAATCCGCCCCTATACTACAAACAAAGACACGCACTGCTGAGAAAGTGAAGAGGTCGATGGGAATTGGACGAACTATCCTGTTGGTACTCGTGGCGCTGAGTTTAGCGTCCTGCAGCACATGGTTCGGCATACTCGAAACCGATACCCCGGATGCGGAAGTAGAAAACGATGACTACCTGCCGGAACCGGACGAGTTCGTTCCCGTGGAAGTCTTTCCCGAGATGGTCTACTGCGAAGAGCCGGTGTATCCTCCGCAAGCGATCCAGAACGGTTGGGAGGGGGTTGTCTGGGTGCAGACGCTGGTTGACAAGCATGGCGTTGTCAGAGATGCCCGAGTCGGCAAGACATCTGGTATCCAGTGTCTCAATGAGGCCGCGGTCGGGGCGGCGTATCTCTGTCGTTACACACCTGCGATCCAGAACGGCCGTCCCGTTGCCTGCTGGGTTACGTACAAGGTCGAATTCAAGCTGGATGGCTGACGGTTCAGCATTATTGTGTGCGGCAGACCTCCCGGTCTGCCCGTTTGAAGGATGTATCCATAATAATCATGGGGCAGACGAGGACGTCTGCCGCCCACAGCAATTCGGATGAGTGAACAGGAAAAACCTTCAGTTCGCGTCGATTAGTTGTCCGGCACCGGTAATCAACGAGTCTATACTGGGACGCCCCTTATAGTACACTGAGCCGGCGCTGTCGATGGTAACATCGAGAGAAACCGCAACATTGATCTTCGTGTCGCCCACACCGCTTGACACCACTGTGCAGTTGTTGACAGCAAGGTCGAAGGCTTCGACATTACCGACGGCGGAATGCTCACAGTCAAACCGGTCGGCCGATCCCACCAGGGTCACATTGCCGACACCCGATAGTTGCAGGTGAAGCCGCTGCTCTATCGCCAGCTCCAAATCCATATCGCCCACTCCGATCAGGTCCAGATTGACGCTGTCGACCTGGAATTCGCTGCTGTCGGTGGCAAAAGACCCCACTCCGTTTTCATCCAGGGTGAGTGATCTCAGGCTCGACATCGTCACGTCGACCGTCAGCGACTGCCCGGTTACTTTTACATCGTTGGGAACATTGCGGTCGATCACCAGGACTCCCCCGGTCACATCGGTCGTGATAAACTTCAGCAGGTTGTGATCAACAGTGACCACCAGTTTCTGCTCGGTGTCGAATGTAAGGTTGACGTTTCCAACCGTGTTTAGAATCACCGAATGAAAAGGATCAACTTCCCGAGCTACGTCGACCAAATCGCCGGACCCATGAATGGAATTGTACGTCAGCGGTATATCGCCGCTACTACACGACAGCAACATCAAGAAAATTGCAATTGGCAGGACAGGCGTTGGCCTTCTGATCATGTTTATCTCCATCAGTCCGACGCTGATCGTCGGTTGCATTACTCCTCCGGCATGGTCAAAGTAAGCATCCATATCCGATATGGCAAGCTGCATTGTCATTATGACCTGATCGGATAGGCCGACCGAGGGGCCGTTCAGCAACTGGATAATCCCGCCGATTAATCAGAATGATGTGTGCGATCTGGAGATTCTTTCGTATCTTGTCTGAGGATACATTAGCGGTTTGACCACATGGGTAACAAGTGTTCTGCCATTATCGAAAACTGATAGTCACCACCTTTGCCGTATTCCTGTTGTCGATTCCCTCGGTCGCCGGGCAGGGGTCGATCTATGGCTCGGTCGCTCGTTCCGGTGGGAGTGTCCCGGCCAACGGTGAGTTGAGTTTTTTCGGATACCTTGATGACACCGACGAAGAAATACGAATAGACTCCTCAGTTGGGGCTGGATATGACGCCGGCTTCTGGTTCGACGATTTTCAGAATTACCAGACCGAATCACCCGGTAACCCCTATGACCACCACTTTTTCGATATTGGACAGGGCGAAGGGTGCCTGTTGTCAGACACTATGCCTGACAATTCATTTCATCAGGAGGATATTACACTGGGTGAGGTATCCTGGCCGTCGGCGCCGACGACATTCGACGGTAAATTCGTTTCCGGCAGTTCAGTAGAGATCACCTGGGATACCGTCCCCGGATTGTCCGTGCATGTTTATCGGCGCACCGCGCCGTCTGAAGGATCGTTTTTCCGTATTGATGATCCGACCGGATCATTGACCAACCCCGGTGTTGCCGGCGGCCTGTTTCTTGACACGTCGGCAGACAGCACCCGCAGCTACCAGTACCTTCTGATTGCCGAGGACACGCAGATGCAGCTCAGCCCGCACTCGGCGATTCTGACGGTCAGCTACGAAGCCTCCTGTTGCGTTTATCGGGGCGATGTCGATCACTCAGGAGCGTTACCCCTGGATATCGGTGATCTCGTCTACCTGGTCGATTTCATGTTCACCGGCGGGAACGAGCCTCAGTGCCTTGATGAAGCCGACATCAACGGCGACGGCCTGCCAACTATCGATATTGCGGACCTTGTTTTCCTGGTTGACTACATGTTTCAGTCCGGCCCACCACCACCGCCATGTTCGTAGGGCTTGTTGATTTACTTCTCATCCAAAAGGCGAATCGGACGGGCCGATGGTGCTGTCAGGCGCCCTCGCCTGACAGTTGCTGTGTTCGAAGGCACATGTCGGGCGAGAGGAGGTTGTCCCATAAGTTCGTTTCGCCGGGTCCTGAGATCGACGCAGTCGAGATTGTGACCCGGCGATCTTTCCACACGGTTGCGGAGAGTACGCTTAAGGAACCGGCGGTTCTCACGACCTCCTATGGATGTCGAAGGAACCACCGGAACATGCACTTCTGGGACAGCCTCAGGGCACCCGACACCACCCAGGCATGACACCCTGTTCCACTCGCCCGGTAGGCGAGCCACCCATCCAATGAGCCGCCAGTTTCCCTCTTGCCAAGACGATCTTTGGAACCTACCTTGTGAGCCACGGTTACCGACATAGAAAGAAGGAGTTGAAACGATCGACACGTATGATATTGTCATAATCGGCGGTGGACCCGGCGGCTACACAGCAGGGATTCGGGCCGCCATCAAAGGCGCCAGGGTTGCCGTGGTCGAGGTCGACAAGCTCGGCGGGGTCTGTCTGAACCGAGGATGCATCCCTTCCAAAGCTCTGATCGCCTCAGCCGTACAGTACAAGAAATTCAAGGAGGCCGAATCCTTCGGTGTCACCGTGGCCGGGCCGGTCAGCTACGACTGGAACGCCATGACCGCCCGCAAAGACAAAATCGTCGGCAATCTCGTGAACGGGATTGGTCAGTTGTTCAAATCCCACGGCGTTGCCCACTATCTGGGCTACGGTAAGCTGATCGATGCCAACCGTGTCCTGGTAGTCGATGAGAACGGGGGAGAGACAAAGCTGAAGGCCAGGAACATTATCCTTGCGACCGGCTCGCGAGCGATGAATATACCAGCCTTCCCTGTTGACGGACATCGCATCCTCACCACCGATCACATGCTGGAAGTGAACAATCTGCCGGCCTCCATTCTGATCATTGGCGCCGGGGTGATCGGTTGTGAGTGGGCTTTCATGCTGTCGATGCTTGACGTCGAGGTGCAAATGGTCGAGATGTTGGAACGCGCTCTGCCTTTGGAAGACGCCGGTATCTCGCGCCTGATCGAACGGGAACTCAAAAAGGCTAAGATCAAGCTGTTTGCCGCCACGAAAGTAGAAGAGATTCGACCCGGCCCGCAGGGAGTCAGCGCCAGGCTGTCGAACGGTAAAACCATTGAGGCCAATCAGGTTCTGATGGCTGTGGGGCGTGCTTTCAATACTGAGGAACTCGGACTGGCAGATGCCGGTGTGAAAACAAATAAGAACGGTTCCATCAAGACCAGCGCCGACATGCGAACCAACGTCAAGAACATTTTCGCCATTGGCGATGTCCGAGGCGAAATCATGTTGGCCTACACGGCTGTGCATGACGGAACCATCGCTGTCGACAACGCGCTCGGTGGCAAGGTCAGAAAAGACTACCTCGGTGTGCCGTCGGCAATCTTCACGCACCCTGAAGTGGCCTCAGTGGGTCTTACGGAGGTGCAGGCGGCTGAGAAATATGACATTGCCATCGGCAAATTCCCCTTGCGAGCACTGGGTAAGGCACACGCCGAGAACGAAATCGCCGGTGAGGTGAAGCTGATCGGTGATAAGGAGAGCGACCGTCTGCTGGGGGCTCATATCGTCGGTGCCCACGCCACTGAGATTATTCACACGGCAGCTTTGGCGATACGGCAATCGATGACGGTGACGCAACTTGGTTCTATGATCTTTGGTCACCCGGTTATTTCAGAGTCAATCATGGAAGCTGCCCACGATCTCCACGGCTCGTGCGTGCATCTTGCGCGCAAGAGGGAATGAGCGCAGTTCCTGCGTTTGGCGCATGATGCGTTCATCCTGCGACCAGATTCAATCGGAAACCCGGCCATTTGTTAAGTGTGTGACTATCAACAAGTAACGATCTCGACGCGGGCTCTTCCGAGGGATTTTTCGGCGCAACGCCTGCGCTGCCTGTTTGGGCAGTCCCTTGGCGAGTTCGACTATCTCAGAGTAACTAATTGTGTTACAATCAATTAACATATCGGATTGAGGGGTGGCAACTCTCGGCACGCAAGTTGTTATATATCAATGCGAAGTTAGTTACTCTAGATACAGTATGGCGGTGAAGGGTATCTTAGAGGTGGGGTTTGAAGGAGTTCCATTGTGAGGGTGGAACTCCTTCGTTTTTTTTGCAAACATCTTCGTTATGTATCATTCCGGTCTCTGGAAAAGACTATGCCCCCCGACATCGAGATTCCAGATACTACGCACGGATTGAAAACGGAAAAACGAACTCGCCATCCAATTCGAAATCGTTGTTAACAAACAGCAAACTATCTTCTGCTCTTTTCTTTACCGGTTGGTCTATGCCGAGGCGGTCGGTGCAGAATAGAAATTCTACTTCGTTCTTGTTGAAGTGCGCAAGGAATCCTTCGATAGCGGAAAGCCTGGGCGTTCTGGCGGCCACTATGTCATGGATCCGCAACCGATCTCCCTCTTCCTCGGCAACGATCAGAGTATCGATGTGCTCAACATAATAGATCTGGCTCTGGTAAAGGTAGACAAACATGAACATAAGCAGCTTAGGAGTGTAGAAACCGAGCCTATCGGACACCATCTCTCTTTCATTAGCCAGTCGCTCGACGATCGCGTAGTCGGCATCTATGTCCAGGTTCAGTTTTCTTAAGCTCTGGTCAGTCTGGCGATGGACCTTTGGACACGCCACAGTCTCATAGAACTCCGGTTGTCTTTTCAGGCCCAGTCTCTCGTAGAAGCCCGCCGCTGATTCATCAGTGAATAGAAAGACGAAATCGCACTCCCTGAGAATCCAGGCATGAGCCATCTCCCAAATCGCCCTCTGGATACCAAGCTGTCGATACTCAGGCAGAGTGCCAACCGTCAGAAGCTGAGCACCCAGCATTCTCTTACCACCAACTCTCATTTCCGAAGGGTAGACGCAAATGGAGGCGACACATTCTCCGTCGACGAAAGCGGAAAACGGCTTATATTGGTCGTCCCAGAGCCCCCGGTCTTTCCACTTGGTGAAATCAAGTCCGAAAACAGCTTTGGCGTAGCGCTCGAACGACGCCTTCGCATCAGGATCATCGAAGTAATCACTGCGATATTCGATTTTCATATGTCTGTCCTTCTGTCCAACTGCCTGCAACCGTGAAAATATCAGGGCTGGACAATTATAAGATGATCTATCTCGGCGCGCAACATCTGGTGAAGCCAGCCCTCAATTAGTCGATTGATAAATCCCGCCGGGCTGCGTATCTTATACCAATGGACGAGCAGACAAGGAAAGCGGAAGTCACCGATCGCAAGCTCGGCGACGAGTGGGAGGATTGGGACGGTCGCGGCACGCCGGCGTCAACTGAGGCAGGTTCTCGCCTCTTTCTCATTCTGGCGGTTTCGGCTACGGCGGTTTTGGTATCGGCGGTGGCCTTTTTTCTCTGGCTGATCAGCCCACGTTTGTCGGAATTGGCCGCCTTCTTACCTCGGCTATTTTCGATCCTGTTTTTCTGCTTTGCCGGCATTCTACTGATCTGGGTAGTGCTGTTTGTCTGGTCGGCGGCTTTTCACCGCCCCATCTCCCGGCTATTGGTGATCCCGAGATTGATCAATCGACTGTTGACCCTGGTGCTTGGACTGGGTCGAGTCTTCGGTGTATCGAGTGATCGTTTGACCAATTCATTTCTCAAGGTCCACAATCTTTTTGTTACCGCTGTGCCGGACATAATCGAACCTGAGCGGTTGCTGGTCCTGACGCCCCGATGTTTGACTCGCGAAAACAACAGCATGCTTCGCCGCCTGCGTGACGAGTACCGTTTTCAGATGGCCACTGTTGGTGGCGGCACGGCGGCCCGCCAGAAGATTCGGGAGATACGACCGAAGATGGTGATCGCGATTGCCTGCGAACGAGATCTGATTTCCGGTTTCAGGGAGGTCAACCCGTTTATCCCGGTCATTGGTCTTCCCAACCAACGCCCGGAAGGACCTTGCAAGAATACATCGGTCGATCTGTCGATGCTTGAGGCTACCATTCTTAAGTGCCTAGGTGCTCCGTCCTCTGGTGCTTCTTGAATTCTATTGACAAATACCGATATTGTTCTAAATTGTCGACTCCAAGTAATGGCGGTGTAGCTCAGCTGGTTAGAGCAGCGGAATCATAATCCGCGTGTCCGGGGTTCAAGTCCCTGCACCGCTATTATTTTTTTATCCTTTTCATTGACAATCACTTACGGGGTTGCTTTTTCCGGAAATAGGTTTGTGACAGATTTGTGACACGCTATTCTGGTAAGGATGAGTCATGAAGAGTAGATCAACCAGCAACACAGAGCGTATCGACGTGCAAACCATGTCAGATGCGTGGCGACAATATGTGGAGGCTCGGCACAACCTGAATCGCCGTGGTGTGACGCGATCCAATAGGGCACCTGAGACCGACCTCACAGAATTGCTCGTCGCAACTGCGCTTAATGGCAGAGTCATGGAGAATCGTAACCATCCGGCTTACGATGTGGAGGCAGGAAAATTTCGTGTGCAGGTGAAGAGCGTCAACAAGGCAGCTACAAACAGAAACGGTTATACTGTGAAGCAAACCGACAAGGGACTTAGAGAGGTCAACGGTGCCTCTCACTATGCTTTTGTATGGTTCGATGACTTTGTCCCAGATTTTGTAGGTCAGGATCCTTGTGATCCTGACAGACAAGCCCGTTCTTCGTGCGCCAGACATGGCGCGTAGCGCCGTGACTGGCGCTATCCGATACGCTGTGGTAGCGAATTGGATGACTTGGAGGTGCAAGTCCTCTACCGGCCCGGCAAGGGGAACGGTTAGCCGGACGGCAAGGGTGTCCATCGTGAGGTGGAATCTGAAGCAAGCCGCAGGCAGAGCACTGGCCCGACGAACAGAAATCGCATACGAGGGGGTCGTGCTGGGTAAGAAGACGAATATCTTCAAAGCCCGATACTTGTACGGAAGGTACGGTCGTATATGCGGCGGGTATAAGTGTGAAGGTTACGTGTCTTACCCTGGGAGGTCTGTCAACCTGCCTTGTGCTAGTGGTATCGAGAGGTACCGCGATGGGTTGGCGGAAGTCAGCAGAGGCCATAGTAGCTGAGCCAACCACTGAGCAAAGGGCTGAACCTGACATGCTGAACAGTACCGATTTTCTGTCTGTTCTGAGCAGATGCCTCGCAAGAGGGCCTGAAGCTGGAAGTAGCGGCCGGAAGTCGCAAGGTAAGGCTGGGCGCTTTTAGGACGACAGGC
>JAUWMW010000071.1 GCA_030612965.1 bacterium | reverse complement strand
CACTTTTTTCGCCAGCTTTTCCAGTACCGCATCTTCCTCGGCGGGAAGGGCCGGTTTCTCCGGATCAGGCAGGTTCAAGTTGCTTTTGAAAATGCTCATGCCTGCGTCTCCGACTCTGGTGCTGCGGCTTTGCGACCGACGTGAGTTTCGACGAAAGCGATCACCTCATCACGGTTATCCGCAAACATCAGGTATAGCCCGCGAAAGTTCTCCAGTCTTGACGGCTCAGGAAATGGTGAGAGCAGGACGCCGTTTTTGTCAGGGTAATAGCTGCGATACTGCGCCCATGGTTTGACCAGTGTCTGCGTGGTGGTTTTGATAGTCACAGTTTCGTCGGTCAATTGGAAGCGGGTGGGGAAATAGAATTTGGCCAGCGATAGCAGCAACACGACCAGCGCCAGCACGGCAAAGGCTCTGGAATCGGTGGTGTAGAAAACAGCCACAGCGACCACGATAACAAATACGGAAACTGCAACCGAAACAAGCGGTCGTCGCTTGACCGGGTGGCAACGCCAACTTAGCGAAGTTCCCGGATCGTCGGACGGAGTTGCGCCGGTATCGGTCCCACCGGTGGAAGTGGCAGAGCCATTGTGGTTGGGCTGGCGGTCGGACATGTTACTTCTGATCGGCCGGGCGGTAGCGCTCTTTCTTGACCGTCTCCATCATCTCCATCAACTCTTTTGGTTCGAACAGCTTCTTCTGAATCAAGAGACGCACCAACGCCTCCTGGGCCAGGTTGTTGGAGAGGGCGAGTTCTTCATAGGAGATATCTCTCTCTTTGCCGTCGATCACCATCTTAAGAGCGAATTTCTTTTCGTCCATTGTCAGACCCTCCTATCATTTCCAATGATCGTTGAGGTTAGCCATTTGTTCTTTTCGGCAGGAGGCCATGCAGGACCGCCCTTACTCCGTCTGTTCTTCCTCGGCCATACTGCTTCTACGCCCAATGGTCTGAGCTTCGCCGTCTCTGATTCGATACAACGGCATGCGAGTGTTCTCGCGATTGGCCGACAAGTTGATCTCTCCGGAAGCGCCTAAGTAATCAACGGTACGCGACAACTGTCCGGTGAGTTTCTCGCGATCACCGTCGGCCTCAAGGGCGGCCAAACTGGTCAACCGGAGCGCATCATAGCCCAGCGCAGCGAGCCGAGGCGGTCGTTTGCCGAAGCGAGCATCATAGGCGGCCGCAAACCGCAGGTACTCTTCGGAATTGGTTGCGGACAGAAACGGCGAGGGAAAGACAGTGTTGCGAGTAACATCATCGCCCAGTTTCAACACCGTTTCATCAGCCCAGGCATCGCTGCCGAGGTAGGCGCCATCGAGTTTGTAGAACCTGATCTGCGGCAGGAGCAGTCGCAACTGCTGCGGAGAACCGGGCAAGTACAAACAGTCGACCGAGACCGGGATGCCGTCGGGATCAAGCGTGTCACCGTACTCGTTGACGAAATAAATCGAGTCGGGATGCAAACCCCACAGCACCGCCTTGACATCGCGAAGGTACGGTCCGAAATCCTTATCGCGCGAACGATAGTATTCCACCGCGGCCACGGTGCCGCCGAGCTTCTCGAACTGCTCGGCAAAAGCCCGCGACATACGAAGGTGGTCAGCGGACGTCGAAGTTACAATCACAGCGGAATCGGCGTTGAGACTGTCAACGGCGTATCGGGCCATCACGAGTCCCTGCAGTTCAATGTTGGGCGATAGCTGAAAGCTGTTGTCGGAGAGACGGGTCAATCCAGCCTGCGTGGCCGCCGGCACAATCAGCGGCAGCGAGCGGCAGGCCAGCGTGGCCGAGGTTACTGCGGCCGCGTCGCTGGTCAACGGTCCGATCGCGGCCAGCACGGAAGGGTCTCGGGCCAGTTCAGTGGCTACGCGAGCGGCATCAATCGGGTCACCGCGGGTGTCGTGCGGCCCAAGCTCCAGGTTCTGCCCGGTTTCGGTTCGGAACTGCTCGGCGGCAATAACAGCGCCGTTGTAAATCTCCTGACCGTAGCCGGCCAGTTCACCACTGAAAGGGAGCATCATGGCAATCGAGATGGGACCATCTTTGCGCCGCCCTCGATCTTGTTCCAACCCAGATCGGTCCAGACGCTCTCCGCATGAAGCGAGCAACTGTTCAGCGGCGGCGGCATCACCTGACTGAACCAGAAGCGGCGCCACGATCTTAACTAATGGGCACCGTTTTTTCGCCGGCAGGTTCTCAAGCAACTCCGGAGCAAGCGCCACTGAAGATGCGGTGCTGAAGGCGGCTTCAAGCGAGCCCTGAACGATTTCGTCCAGCCGTCCATCGTTCGAAAGTCGGTAGGCCTCCAAGTAGCTCTTTACAGCTTCGGTTACATTCGCTCGTCGGTAGTGGCAATTGGCCAGGAATAAGTGCGCGTACGGCGCTTCGGGAGATGTGCTGTAGCGACTAAGGAAGTAACTGAAACCTGCTGCCGCCTGCGAGAACTCGCCCAGGTAGTAGTCACACTTGGAGCGATGGAAGATGAAGAGATCGAGGTTCTTGCTGTCTGCGTGCCGCCCCTCAAGTTGGCTGAAGATTCTCGAAGCGCGGAAGTAGTCACCCTCGCGCATCAGCCGTCTCCCCTCGGTGTAGTCAGCTACCACTTCGCCCAAGTCGTCAATACCGCCGGCATGAGCGACGACCGCGAAAGTGATCGCAAGCACCAAACCAATGAAGGCCGAAAACAGGCTAGGACGCATTAAAGCTCATACTTCCCGAAGTCTTCCGGGTTGATCCGTTTCAGACGTTCCCGCAGCGATTCCGGATCGGTAGGCATCGGCGGAGATTCCGATGACTGGTCCTCTTCTCTAATATGGAACAACTCTTCATTGACAAAGATCTTCGCCTTAGTCTTAAGGGCCAGAGCTATCGAATCGGATGGCCGCGCGTCAATCTCAAAGGAGCGACCGTCGCACTTTATGTGAATGCGAGCATAGAAAGTCTGGTCCTTCAACTCGGTGACCTCAACCCGTTCTACTTCGGCCTCCAGGGCGCCGATCACCGTCTTAAGCAGATCGTAGGTCATCGGTCGCTTCGAAGTCACCCCGGAGAGCTCCAAAGCTATCCCCCAGGCTTCAGCATGGCCGATCCAGATCGGAAGCACCTTATCAAGCCCGATCGGAGCGAGAATGACCACGGGTGAATTAGTGGTTACATCCATAGCCAGACCTTCAACTGTAGCTTCCAGCATTTCCACTACTGCGACTTCTTTACTACCCAGAGTTTCAACTCGGCGGTGACATCTTTCTCGATCTTGATGGGGATCGTGTAAACTCCCAGCACCTTGATCGGGCTTTCAAGCTGAACCGCATTCTTGGGCACGGTCACGCCCTCTTTCTCCATGAGTTCAACGATATCGTGGACTGTAACGGAGCCAAATACCTTGTCCTCCTCGCCCACCAGTACTTCGGCTGACAGGGACAGTTTCTCGATCTTGTCCTTGACAACCTCGGCCTCGCGACGAGACTTGCGTTCCCGCAGATCTTTCTGTTTGGTGACCTCATCGATAGCATTGAGGTTACCCTTGGTAGCCGGTATGGCCAGGTTGCGGGGGATCAGGAAGTTTCGGCCGTAGCCATCCTTGACCTCCACCGTCTGACCGGCCGTCCCGATATCAGGAACGTCCTCTCTTAGTATCACTTTCATCGTATATCCTTCCAATAGCTATTGCAAACGGTTTCTTGCCTGGGCCGCCTCGGTTGTCGACGGCTCCTTGCGCCAGTCGGCGAAGCTATCGACGAATCCCAGGAGGATCATGGTTCCGAACGCGGCCGTCGCCGCCAAGAGGCTTACGAACTGCGTCAAAAACAGCAGCATATAGAAACTGAACCTCAATAGCGGTGGCAAACTCAGCTTGTTCATATAATACTCGATCAGCGCCAGCCCGGCAATACAATAGTGGAGTGCCAAAATGGCTAGTATATTGTCTGCGACCAACCGGGCGGTATCGTTGCCCAGCAAACGAGCCAGAATGGTGATAGCTACCACCGGCGTAAAAGCAAACGGCACCCGCCACCGACTGAACGGCGCCCAGAACCGCCGCCAGGGATGACGTCGATTGACCACGTAGGCGAAGACCAGGAAACCCAGGCCGAATTCTACCAGAGCGCCGAGTACCGTGAAGGCCGGAATAAGTCTCACCATCACTCCGAACAGTTTCCCGGCCTGGGCCAAAACATCCTGAGTTGTCTCCTCAGTGAATCCGAGGGAGCGGTAAATCGGTTCCATCTCGGCCAATAGCCGGGGGACTGCCTGACTGGTTTGGTCCATCATAGGAGCCCAGTAGCTGAAGAGTTGAGCGGTGAAAAATAACGCCACGACTCCCGCACCGAGCAGGTAGGTGCGACCGGGGGAATGGCCGTCTCTGCACATCCGTCCCACGATCACACCGCCGAAAAGAAACATGCTGCAGCCGGTCAGCACCGACCAGATGTCGGTCAGACCAGTGGACAGAAAACCAAGCACGAACGCCGCCACCGCACTGCTCCACAGCAGGTAGGTGTGGCACTCAAAGGCCAACTCGGCGATTCCGTGAAAGAAGTAGATGGCGGCAAAATACAAGATGGTCGAGACCAGCAGTCCCACCAACGGTGACAACTGACCAAGAACTGGGCCATAGGTCAACACCACGAAGACGGGGAACGCCATCGCCGTGAAGTAGCAACTCAAACGGCGGCCGGAGGTCAACTGCTCGACAGTGGCCGTCGAGATTGGTTTTTCACCTATAAGATTCACTCTCGAACGCCATTATGGCCAGAATGCGTGCTCTCTTGACCGCCTTGGTCAGCTTCCGCTGGTGACGTGCACAGTTGCCGGAGATGCGACGAGGGATTATCTTCCCGCGCTCGTTCACAAAGCGACGGAGTAACCGCTCATCCTTGAAATCGACATAGGCGATCTTATTTTCGCAAAAGCGACATATCTTTCGTCTTCTCATTCTCATGTCAAACATGCCCACAGTCCTTTCTATGGATGTGACCGATAGTGTTCTTCAGTTGCCTGCCGTCTTCAGTGCCGAAAGGCGTAAACCTGTCGGTCATAACTCTTCATCCTCGCGATAAACCTCTTCGTCTGCCGGTTTGCTTTCAGCATCCGCCGGTTTAGAAACAGGTGGTTGCGCTGGAGGCGCCGGTGTTGTCGGTTCGGGTTTGACCGTAGGAGGCACTGGTTCTGGTTCTACCTTAGGAGCCTCCGGTGCCGGCTCAGTTGCTGCGGGGGCTTCTGATACCGGAGCAGCGGCTGGGGCTTTCTCAGCGGGGGTAGCTGTCGGAGGAGTGACTGGGGCCGTCTCAGCGGGGGCGGCTGCCGGAGGAGCGGTTGGGGCCGTCTCAGCGGGGGCGGCTGCTGGAGGAGTGACTGGGGCCGTCTCAGCGGTGGTCTCTGCCGGAGAAGCGCTCGGCTCTTTCTCAGCGGGGGTGGCTGCCGGAGCGGGTGAGCGTTCAGCCGGTTTGCCGGCCTCCGGCCTGCCTCGGTCACGACCCGAATCGCGACGACCATAAGGACGGTCGGAACGGTTACCTCGCGGTCGGTACCGGAAGTCCTCAGTTGGGGGGGCATCTTTATCCGGCACCGGGCCTTCAAAGACGATAGTCAGATGTCGCATGTAGGCCTCATCCAGCCGCATGTGGCGATCCATCTGAGACACGACCGTTTTCGGCGCCTCGAAGATGAAGTTGGCGTAGTAGCCCTGGGTCAGCTTGTTGATGGCATAAGCCAGCCGACGCGTACCCATGCGGTTTTCATACACGATCTTCCCGCCGGCCTCGGTGATAATGTCGGTTATCGCCTTGACGTGACGTTCGATCGTAGCGTCGTCGGTTTGAGGGTTGACAATGAAAGTGGTCTCGTAAAGTCCCATCAGGTATCCTCCCTGTGGACGTTGGTTAAAGGTTCTAACGGCTTAGCCCTGGATATCAGGTAGTTGAGCTAAGCAGGGTTTACATTATATTTCGACATCGCCTCTTCCAGGCGATGGTCTATGGCAAACAGTACCGCCTCGGCGGCGGTGGCGATCATTTTCTCTTTCGGTTCGATCTCCTCGGTTTCAAAGCTACTCAACACAAAGTCGGCGCTGTCTACATTATCGAGCGGCGGCCCGATTCCCAAACGCAGCCGTGGGAAGTTCTCGGTTTCAAGCGTCTCGATGATCGAGGCCAACCCGTTGTGACCGCCGTCGGAACCGTCGCTGCGGAACCTGAGGCGTCCTAACGGTAGGTTGAAATCATCGAGGACCACTAACATCTGCGTCGGGGTCAACTCGTTTCGCTGTAAAAGAGCCTCAACTGCTATGCCCGAGCGGTTCATCAAAAGCCGCGGCAGGGCCAGAAGCAGTTCCTGCTCGCCGTGGGAAGCGCACACCCAGTCATACTCGACCGTCGAACGTTGAACCTTGGCTTTGAGCTGTTCGGCCACGCGCCGCACCACTTCAAAGCCGACATTGTGGCGCGTGCCCGCATAGGCCGCGCCGACATTTCCCAGTCCGACAACGAGTGACAACATAACTTCGCCACCCACCGGCAGCGGGGCAAGTATAGACAACCGGCGACGGGATGTCAAGGGTTTTGGGGAGGCGGCTCAAGCCTTGACCAATTGGCGAGGGCGGCGAGTGGCCCGGACGTTCGTCCGGCTCTCACAACA
Organism: bacterium; assembly: GCA_030612965.1. GTDB lineage: Bacteria > Zixibacteria > MSB-5A5 > GN15 > FEB-12 > JAJRTA01. The sequence continues at coordinate 2,755 of JAUWMW010000071.1, read as the reverse complement.
GATTGTAGGTCAGATTCCTTGGAACCGGACGGAACACGAATGTCAGGATCACAAGGATCCTGCCTGTTGTACTCCGATTAATCGGCGGACACAAGGCCTGCCGCTACGCGATAAAAGAAGCAGCATACGAGACAACCTGTCTGGACCGGCTAATTCCTTGACATTCACGCTCAAAAGTGCTTTAATCGGCTGTCGTTTTATGCCCGGAGAAAGGAGCCGACTTGCCGCCCGAAGAAAAGACCGGCGTCACTTGCCTTGATCTGTTCGACAAGTGCTACCGGTACAAGATTCCACAGAACGTCCGCGACCTGGGCGTTTACCCATACTTTCATCCGGTGCAGTCAGCGCCCGGCGACGAAGTGGTGATCGACGGCAGAGAGTGCATTATGGTCGGGTCCAACAACTACCTGGGTCTGGTCAACCATCCCAAAGTCAAGGAGGCCGCCGCCGCTGCCGCCCTCAAGTATGGTTCGGGCTGCACTGGCTCACGGTTCCTGAACGGCACCCTCGATCTGCACCTGGAGCTCGAGCACCGGCTGGCCAAGTTCATGAAACGCGAGGCGGCTCTGGTATTCTCCACTGGTTTCCAGACGAATCTGGGCACCATCTCTGCTCTGGTCGGCAAGGGTGACGCTCTGTTTATCGACCGCCAGGTCCACGCCTGTATTGTCGACGGCGCCCGCCTCTCTTATGGCAAGGTCCATAAATTCGCGCACAACGACATGGACGATTTCGAGCGGGTCGTCAACAATGTCATCAACAACAACTATCGCGGCGGATTGATGGTTGTGGTCGACGGCGTTTTCTCCATGGAAGGTGACATTGTCGACCTGCCGCGGCTGGTCGAAGTCGCCCAGCGCTACGGCATTCGCGTGATGGTTGACGATGCCCATTCCGTCGGCGTTCTGGGTGAAACCGGGGCCGGCACCGCCGAGCACTTCGGCTTGATCGATAAAGTTGATATCACCATGGGGACCTTCTCCAAGTCGTTCGCCTCGCTCGGCGGCTTTATCGTGGCCGAGGCGGCGGTGATCGAGTGGGTCAAACATACCGCGCGGGCGCTGATATTTTCGGCTTCAATACCGCCGGCCAACGCTGCATCGGTATTGGCGTGTTTGGATATTATTGAATCTGAGCCGGAACGCCGGGAAAACCTCTGGAAAAACGCCCGCCGAATGCGTCGGGAATTAGCTGATCTCGGTTTCGACGTCGGTCGCACCGAGACGCCGATCGTGCCGATTGTGATCGGCGAGGATCTCGAAGCGTTCACTTTCTGGAAAGCGCTGTTCGATCGCGGCGTCTTCACCAACCCGGTAATCTCACCGGCCGTGCCGCCAGGACGGGCGATGATCCGTACATCCTATACCGCCACCCACACCGATGAACAACTCGACCGGGTGGTCGAGATCGTCGCCGAAGTCGGCCGCGAAAAAGGTCTCATCTCGTAAGATCCATGGCAGCTATCAGTATTGTCGAAATTGAGTCGGCGGCGAGGTTGAATGATTTCATTGACCTGCCCAACCGACTGTACGGTAATGATCCCAATTATGTCACACCGCTGAAGTCAGAACGGCTGGAGTTCTTCGACCGCGACAAGAACCCATTTTATCGCGCCGCCAAGACCAGGCTGTTTCTGGCCGAACGGGACGGCGAGATTGTCGGCCGTATCGCCACTTGCATCAATTTCGCGCACAACGAATACCATGAGGAACAGACCGGGTTCTTCGGGTTCTTCGACTGTGTTGATGATGTTGAAGTCGGGTCGAATCTTCTCAAAACAGCCATGATCCAACTCAAGCGCGAGAATATGGAGCGAATGCGCGGTCCCATGAACTTCTCCACCAACCATGAATGCGGTTTCCTGGTCGAGGGGTTCGACTCGCCGCCGGTGGTGATGATGACCTATAATCCGCCCTATCTGCCGAGGTTGGCGGAGAAGTTCGGGCTCAAGAAGGTGATGGACCTTCTGGCTTACAAACTCACCCCGGATAACCCCATCCCTGAACGGGTGCAGAAAGTAATCGAGAAACTGCGCAAGCGCGCCGGAGTCACTATCCGCAACCTCAACATGAGCGATTTCGAGAACGAGGTGCAGAAGGTCCGGCAAATCTACAACGAAGCCTGGGAGCACAACTGGGGTTTTGTTCCCATGACCGAGGACGAGTTTAACCACCTGTCTAAGGGTCTCAAGCAGATTGTGGAGCCGGAACTGATTTTTATTGCCGAGCATGAGGGTCGACCGGTCGGCTTTCTGATGGCCGTGCCTGATGTCAACCAGGCGCTGATACATCTCAAGGGAAAGCTGATGCCGGTGGGGCTGTTCAAACTGCTTTGGCACACGAAGGTCAGCAACAAGATCGACGGTCTTCGCGTGATCACGTTAGGCGTAGTGCCGGAGTTTCGCAAACGCGGGCTGGACTCGATTCTGTATGTGGACATCTACAATCGCGGCATCGAAAGGGGCTATCGTTGGGCCGAACTTTCGTGGATACTCGAGACCAATGAACTCATGCGCAGCGCCATTGAACAAATGGGCGCCGACCTGTACAAACGCTACCGCATCGTCGAAATGCCGCTGTAGACCTGTATGACACTCCATATCATCTCGTAGGTCGAAACTGATCTTCCCCCAAAAAGGTGGACACTTTTTGAAGGTCGTGTTAAGTTGGCTTTGGAGGTGTTCATTATGTCTCGTCGTAATTTTGACCGGGATTTCAAGCTTTCGGCTGTGAAGATGGCCGAGAGTTCAGATCTG
>JAUWMW010000208.1 GCA_030612965.1 bacterium | reverse complement strand
GATGTTCTGACCATGGAGGGTGCACCGATGAACGGACCGGATGATGTCTTCCTGTTCCGCCCGGACGGCATCAGCGCCGCGGCGGCCGGCAATGAACTGAAAGACATCCGGGTCGTTCCCAATCCGTACTTCGGACGTTACTCGGCCCTGGTGGAGACGGCCAACCAGCCGTCGGTGATTACGTTCAACCGCCTGCCCGTAAACTGTACGATTCGGATTTACTCGCTGGCCGGTGATTTGATCAGGACAATAGAAAACGACGATGCTGATGGCGCCGAAACCTGGGATCTGTTGTCCAGCAGTGGCCAGCAGGTAGCCAGCGGCACCTATATCTACCACGTTGAATCCGACTATGGCGAGCACCTCGGTCGCTTCGCCATTATCAAGTAATTGGAGGTGTGAAGTGAAAAAGATAATCTGGCTAATGTTGCTGCTGTTTGTGGCCGCTACCACCTCCGCCGATAATGCCAAGATTGGTACGGCCGGCGCGCAGTTTCTGAAAATCGGCGTCGGCTCCCGGTACCAGGGCACCGGTGAAGCCTCGGTGGCGATGGTCAACGACGTTTACTCCATGTTCTGGAACCCGGCCGGACTGGTCGAGGTAGAGAACTCCGCCGTCGGTTTCACTAACGTGAACTGGCTTTTGGATATCGACCTGAACTACTTCGGCTACGCCAAGCGGTTTGAAGATATTGGAGTCTTCGGCGTCTCGGCTACGGTGCTCTCTATGGATGATCAGGAGATCACGACCTTTGAGGAACAGGACGGCACCGGCGATTATTATTCCGCCGTGTCGTACGCGGTAGGTCTGACCTATGCGCGTCAGTTGACCAATCGATTCGCCTTCGGAGGTTCCTTCAAGTATATCGGTGAGCGTATCCACAAGGAAAACGCTACTACCTTTGCCTTTGACTTTGGAACCCTGCTCTACACCGGCTTCAGGTCGCTCAGGATGGGGATGAGTATCACCAACATGGGTCCGGAACTTCAGTTCGACGGCCCCGACCTCAACGTCAGTTGGGACGAACGTGAAGCACAGGACAATAACAGCGGCATCGCGGCTTCGGTCAAGACGACTCCGTATGACCTGCCCATGATGTTCCGCTTTGGTCTGGCCTATGATTTCGAGGTTGGTTCCAACTCGTTGGTGACCTTGTCCAGCGAACTCAAACATCCCAACGATGCGCACCAACAGGGCTCGTTTGGTGCTGAGTGGAGTTACGACGAGATGTTCTTCGTCAGAGGCGGTTACAAGTTCCGCTATGATGAGGAAGGTCTGTCCCTGGGTGGCGGTCTGATGACCAACATCACCGGCGAGACCGATCTGTTGATCGATTACGCTTGGCAGGACTTCGGTCGCCTTGAGTCAACCCATCGTTTCAGTGTCGGTTTCAATTTCTAACGACTTCTCGATTTCACGAAAGCCCGCCGCTCGGCGGGCTTTTTTTTGACACAGTTCTGGACATGACTGGTAGAATGGATGATATTGACGACCGACCGGCGCAACTATAGCAGGAGTACTGTCCCAATGAAAACAATCTTGCCAGGTCTCCTCGTCCTGGGCCTATCGATACTGCCGACCCTGATGACTCCGAGAGAATCCAAAGCCGCCGAACGTCCGGTGAAGATTCTGACCGAGTACTTCGATCTGCTGATCTCAGGTAACATTGAGTCGGCCCACTACCTCTGGACCGAGCCGTCACTGAACCGAGCGGGGCGATTCGGCATCGAGTACATCGGTATCCCCCTGAAGAATGACTGCACTTCGCCTATCATCCGTGATCTCAAACTGATGCGCTATCATCTCGAACGACCAGCCAAGCGAATCATCAGTCTTGCCGACTCCAACTATCAGCGGCTGCTATACTCAAAAGTCGTCGAGGGGAAACTGGTTGAATATAACTACTACATGTACTTCGATGGTGAGTACTGGTGGCTGTGCTATCCCCAGGATTATCATTGCCGCGACTGGCCGACCCGCGAAAGCCGCTATTTTCGCATCCATGTCGATCCAACCGCCGAGCGCTATCTAAATCCGGTGGCCCTGGATGCGGCCGACGAATTCGTAGAGCGGATCGCCGACTCCCTGAAGTTCTCCAAAGACCGAATGAAAACACTGGAGATAGAGAAGATTGAGTACTATTACAGCGGCAATGACTCAACAGTCGAGTTGATTTCGGGGCATTTGGTCAAGGGCGTATTCGACATGGCGTCCAACGATCTGATCTCCGGCTTTTTCCCTCATTACCACGAACTGATCCACCTGCTGGTCAATATCAAACTACAGCGCCTGCCGTTATACACGCAACCGTTGCTCCGGGAAGGCGTGGCTGTCTACTACGGCGGTCGGTGGGGCAAGACACCGGCCTCGCTGTTGGGTCTGGGCGCTTTTCTCTATCGCGAGAATCTCGTGGATCTCGACAGCCTGCTGGCCATGCCGCTATTTGAATCGCACTCCGGGGCCGATATCTCCTATCCTGTGGCCGGGCTGTTCACGGCCTACCTGATGGACCGCATGGGTCGCGACCGATACCTGGATTTGTATCTAAAACTGTCAGGGGATTTCGAAACCGTTTATGCGCAGACGGTGCCGGAAGTCAAACAGGTCTTGGTCGAGGCTACCCGAACGGATGATTGGGACGAGTTCTTACAGGGGTTTGACGAATACATCACCGAGGCCACGGGTGACAAAGCAGTGATTCTTCCGGGGCACCTCAAAAAGGGCAAGGAACTGGCCAAGGGAGACAACTATGTGGTACGGGCCCACAAGAAGTGGGTAGGGTTTGAATTTTCATTCGAGGGCGACCACCCGGCTACCGGCAATCTGCTGTTCGGTCACGATGATCGGCTGGTCGGCATCGGTTCGATATTGTACGGTGAACAGTATGGCCCCGAAACCGAGATCGAGGGTTACCGTTACGGCGTGCGGTTTGATCGCAATGAGGTTGGATTGTACGACTACGCCACCAATCATCTGATGGCCAAGTACATTTGGGGAATCACGCCGTCGGATGACTATTATGACGCCGACAGCAACAAGATCACCGTGATGTTTCGCAAGGAGTTGCTACCGAAGGAATGGCCGTCCGGCGATGATGTCAAATTTCTACCAAATTAGCTCCATGCCGGCCGACTGATGGATGTCTCTGCAATAGCCATCATCGGCGCCCTCAGTGCCATTTCAGTCCTGCTGATCATCCTGTTACTCCGGGAACGCCGCGGCAGCCCAGGTGTAACCGACCGGATCGAACTTGCCTTCGAGAAACTGAAACGCGAACTACTGGAGAAGCAGCTTGAGGGGTTGGTATCCCTGCGGGATTCGATGGATAGCGCCGGTCGGTTGATGAACGAACGATTGGCCGAAGGCACCGGCGCCATCGACAAGCGCATGGACTTGCTGGCCGATATCGAAAACCGTCTGGGACAACTCCAGACTCAGGCGGAGAACATCGAGGCGGTCGGCAGGAATATCCAGTCGCTCTCAGATTTACTGAAACCACCGCAGCTTCGCGGTGGTCTCGGCGAGATGCTTCTGGAAAATCTGCTGGCCCAAATCCTGCCGAAGTCCTTGTATGAGATGCAGCACCGTTTTTCCGATGGGCGACGGGTTGATGCCGTGGTCAAGTTGGCCGACCGGCTCTTGCCGATTGACTCGAAGTTCCCACTGGAGGGATTTCAGCGTCTCAGCGCCGAACCTGATTCGTCCGATGCCCGAAAGTCGTTTGTGCGGTCGTTGAAAAAACATGTCGACGATATCAGTGACCGCTACCTGAAGCCGGACGAAAACACCACCGAGATAGCCATCATGTACGTACCGTCCGAAGCGGTCTACTATCGATTCGTAGCGGACGATTCTGACAATGGGTTTGCGTACGCTCTGTCCAAAAACGTCATTCCCAGCTCACCGGGACACTTGTACGCTTTTCTGGCCACGCTGTCGGCTGTGTACGCTCAGGCCGGATTGAGCGGAGACAGCCGACGCCTGACAGCAGGCCTGAGCAACTTATCCGATGCCGTCGAACGCCTTAATCGCTTGCACCAAAGAATGGAAAGCTCCGTGCGCGCCCTGACCACTACACTGGCTCGTGGGCATGATGAAATCGGCGGTATGACGACACAACTTCAGCATTTGCGGGAACCTGCCTCTTCAGAAGAGACTGCCGAGACAACGACCTCCGAAAACTGAATCATACGGCCTGCTTAGGGCGGAGTACCTATGTACCCATGTTTGGGAAAGCCTTTGTCCGATATTGCAGTCCCACTGTCCGGAATTGTAGGTCAGGATTGATCTTCCCCCGTTTTAGTGGACAGTTTATTAAGCATAACTGTTCTTTACTTCAAAATCAACTGGACTCATGTATCCCAGAGTAGAATGACGACGAATTCGGTTGTAGAATACTTCTGTCCAGGCAAATATCTTCTGCTT
>JAUWMW010000090.1 GCA_030612965.1 bacterium | reverse complement strand
GAGGGACGGTCGAGATAGCCTGCTCGATGAAGCTGGATATGTCCCATCTGATTCCGTGTGAACATGTCGATGACGTAGGCGTAGCTGCCATCGGACCATGCAATCGAGATCGACGCCAGGGCGAAGCCACCAAGCATAGTTAGCACGGTCAGTGTTGTCCGTCGTTTCTGGCGGAAACTGTTTCTCAATGCGATCTTGAACGTCAGCATTCTCAATCACTCTTATTTCAGTGAACGCAGGTTTCTGAGTGAGAAAACATCCTCGCCGATCTTCAGATCAAACTCGATCTCCTTGTAACGGATGACCGTCCGCTGGCCTTCTTTGTTTTGCGGTACCATCTCAGTCACGGCCGGAATCTTGCGACCACCGAACGTTTGGATATCCGAAAACGTCTGCACCCGCATCACCTTCCCCTTTTCATCGTAGTATTTCTGCCAGACCGGAATATGGTCGCTGCGCCGCGCGGCAATGACGATGTTGCCCCATACCACCGGCAGGTCCTCGCGTGGGATACAGTTGACGTAGATCAGGCTCGCCTCGGCGCTGTCGGGCGTGATTATTTCATAGCTGTAGTCCTCGAACAACGAGAACTCCTTGACCAGGTCATCATTGGTGAAATCCGACCCCATCCAGGAACTCATCATCATCGAAGGCGGCACGTTGATAACCTTGTTGGTCTTGGGCAGGTAGTTCCACATCTCGTTCTCAACCCGCAGGGTGCCGACCCCCTTCTCCTTCTTGGGGGAGGTGATGCGAATCAGGGTCTTCTTGGTCCCATGGCTCCAGGCTTCCATAGTCAGCGTGCGCTGCCAGTGCGGTGTCACTACCTCCATCTCCAGTACAGCGTAGCTGGACTCGCTGCGGTAGAGTTGGTCGATCTCCCTGATGAGCGCCCGGACTTCTGCGTCCGTGGTCAAATCGTCCGCTATGGCAACTCCGGTGATTGCCGGGAGCATCAATGACACCATGGCGAGAAGCTTACTTGCAGTATTCATTTCAATAGCCTTTCCACCAAGGTGTGCATAACCGATTGGCCGGCCTGAACGACCTCGCACCACATGACTGACTTGTCAGCGATTCCTGAATTCAACCTTCGGGCTCTCCAATACCGACCAATCAATATCACGCAGTATTTACGTCGGTGGCAATATAATGTTCGGAACGGTAACCGACGGTTCGGCAAGGTGGCAGTCAGCTTGTAGGTCAGGTTCCTTGGAACCTGACGACATGCTCCGGTAGCGTGGCCCGGACGAATGTCCGGGCCACCCTGGCTGCTAGTTCTTGCGGAGTTGGGCAGTCAGGTCTTCCAACCGCTTCCTAATGCGTACCGTTTCGGGCTCGTCCGGCGCCAACGAGACGAACTTTTCGTAGTGGCGCACGGCGGCGAGCGCGTTGTCACTTTTGTCTTCGAGGAATCCTTTGATCAGGTGCGGATAGGGAAGGGTCGGATCGGAAGCCATCAGGGAGACAGCCAGGGCGTCCGCCTCATAGCTGTTGCCGGCGCGGTAATGGATGATCATTAAGTCAGTGAGAATCTCGGGGTCGCCGGGGAACAATTCGGATGCGCGTTTAACAGCCTTCAGTGCTTCATAGAACTGTTTCCGGTCGCGATACCAAATGTAGTTGTTCATGTGATGCACGCGGCTGTACGGCTCGAGCATCAAACAAGTATCTATCTCCGGTCTCGCTTGCTCGTAGCGTCCCAGGCGGACCAGCACACTCACCAGCGTGGCCCGCGCCTCCGCCCAATAGGGTCGTTTGGCTTTTATGCGGTACAACATCCGCAACGCCTCGTTGTGCTGATCGGAAACGATCAGATCGCCGATACCGCGTAGATTCAGATAGTCCGACGACCTGGACGGCATCATCCACTCCCACTGGTTCGCCTTCTCCAGGTTTGTGGTGTCGAGCGGGATGGTATCGTTCGCTCGCGCCGAAGTATCCAGAGCGGTGTGCATTGGATCTTCATTTGGGGTCAGTTCTTCCGGGCTTACTTGCTCGTGACCGGGAACACGAATGATTCGCTTGCGTTCGTCAAGGTGCCGTCGATAAAAGTAGGCATCGCGGAAAGCCAGACCGGCGTGCAAATAGTGAGGCTCGTGCTTGTCAAAGTACTCCGAGGCATACGACTCGGTGTTGTCGATCTTCAGCAGTACCGGCAGGTGGCTCATTGGAACTATCAGGGCGAGAGCCGCCATCACTCCCAGCAGGCGACGTCCGTTAGGAACGTCGAGGGGGACGTCAGCCAAGAGCAGTCCGGTCAGAAGTGACATCGGAGTCATGTAGACGACTAGGCGGGGAAGATCAAACACAATACTGTGAACCGGATCCGTTATCACCATGACCGCGCCTCCGGCCACTGTCATCAGGCTAAGCGTCACCAGGTTGGCATCGGTGCGCAACATCGACAGGCGTCGCATCCATAAATACTTGGTCACTACAATTGCAGGGACGGTCAGGAGAAAAACCTGCACCACATCGCTGATATGTCGAACCGAAAAGAGACTATAGTCGCCAAAGGGAGGTTTGCCGTGCAGGAACAAGATGAAGCGTGAGAACCCAAAGTCGCTAAGCCCTCGCGCATAGATAACCGCGAGCAGTACGAGGCAGGCGATCAGTGCGGACAGCAGCGTCAGGTTGGACAGTCTGTCTCTGTCTTTGCTTAGATGTCGCGCTGTTACAAAGATCGCCGCGGGCAGAAGGTAGATCAGCCAGACGTGCAGGAACATACCGACAAGCGTGAGAAGCCAGACCAGAGCCAGGTTCTTGTTGGTGCCATAACGGTTCAGCCGGACGGCCGCCCAGGCTACCCAGATGGTCATCGCGGGCACCACCGGCTCCACGCCGACAAACCCGAAGTAGACGACTATCTGCGGACCGGCGAACATGATTACGAAAAGGAACACTCTTCGAATCGCGTCGTGTGCGAATTCCATCGCGAGCTTGATGCAACCGATCAGCGCTGCCGCTGTCGATAGGAACGCGAGAAATTTCCAACTCACCACCGCCGACATATTGCGCGGCATGTCGAACAATGAGAATGCAGCGTAGAACCATGATACCAGCATGGTAGCGCCAAACTCGAACCATCGGAACATGATCTTCGGCGCCTGTGCAATCTGCGCCACACGCATGTTACCGCCGCCGAGCAGGAATGAGTCGTGCTGAAAAACGATGGTCAGCACGAGAATGACAGCCGCAGCAATCAAGACTCGCAGGCGGGTAGTGAAGAATCCGGCGACAAGCTCACCCCGAGTAACTATTAGGTAAACCAGACCGCCCAAAAAAAGGATCCATACTACGGAATACCAGCCCGGCAGGTGAGCCAGGTGGATAAAGGACCAGTTGTTATCGAAGAGGACGCCGCCGAGAAATCGACTGGCTACGAAAATCACCAGCGCGGCGAGCGCGAGGTGGAAGCCGTGCGAAATATGCTTGTGATCGGTCATAGTCTTGAGATCAGAATTCCTGACGACCATCCAGGGCCCGGCCCAGGGTAGCGCTGTCGGCGAATTCGAGGTCGGCGCCGACCGGGAGTCCTCGCGCGATGCGGGTGACCTTGACCCCCAGCGGCTTGAGCAGTTTCGACAGATAGATCGCGGTTGCCTCTCCCTCGACGTTCGGATTGGTGGCAAGTACCACTTCCGACACGTCCTCTCCAAGTCGGTTCAAGAGCTCTTTGATTCGGAGATCATCCGGGCCGATACCGTCTAACGGCGAAAGCCGCCCGCCGAGGATATGAAACATGCTGTTGAATCCGTCTACTTTGTCGATAGCGGCCGCGTCGGCGGTTTCCTCAACCACACATATCACGCTACTGTCCCGCTTTGGATCCTGGCACTCCCGGCAAGGGTCGCTTTCCGAGATGTTAAAACAGATCGAACAGAACCCAACTTTATCCTTCACCTCCCGGATGATATCGGAAAGCTCCAGTGCTTCTTCCCTGGGCAGGTTGAGAATGTAGAAAGCCAGCCGCGCCGCCGACTTGCGTCCGATACCCGGCATTCGGGCCAGCCGATTGGCTAACCGTTCGACCGATGAGGCCGATTTGAACATGATACGCCTCTTGAACTAAAACGGAAGGTTCATACCGGGGATATTCAAGCCGCCGGTCAGGCTGGCCATCTTCTCGGTCTGAAGTTCCTGAGCTTTGGCCCGGGCCTGACTTACTGCGGCCAAGATAAGATCCTGCAACATCTCAACATCGTCCGGATCAACCACTTCCGGATCGATCGTGATCGAAACGATGTCCTGCTTGCCGTTGGCCGTGACTTTGACCATACCGCCGCCGGCCGTTCCTTCTACTTCGGTTTGCTCCAGTTCGGCCTGAATCTTCTCCATCTTGGCCTGCATCTGTTGCACTTGCTTCATCATATTGCCGACGCCACCCTTAGCCATAATCATCTCCTGTATGTGTTTCGCGAATCCTTATTACTCACCATTCCTGACGCCGATGATTTCACCGTCTACTTTCTCCAGCAGCATTTGCAATCGCGGCGAATTCTCAACCAGTTTCTTTACGTCGATGCCGTTGCGGCGTTTTTTCGCTATATCGGTCGACCCGACATCCTTCTGCTTCTCGGTGTCGAATTTTATACTCAGATTGGCAGCGAATTGATCTTTCAAACATTCGGTAATCAGGCTCAGATTGGATGGTCTCTCCACCACCTGTCGCGCTACTGTGGCTGAACCACCGAATACAGCCAGGATTTGATTATCCTTCACCTCTCGGATCTGGACCATGGCCAACTGAGAGGCCAGCATGCTGTTTTTCTGCCTGAGAAAACCCACAAACTTCTCCCAGCCAGCGCGGACCATGGCCACATTGACAGCTTGCGTCCGAGACAAACTGCGCTCACCAGAGGCCGACTCAGGCTCACCTCTGACCAGCTTCAGTCCCGAGCGGGGGGGGAGGTCATCCTTTTTTTTTTCGGGCTGGTCGAACAGGTTGCCTGCACCGCCCGCGTTCGGGCTTTGGCTGAGATGCTCAAGGATTTCCTCGAACCGGACCGTCCCTTCCATCTCGGCCATCTTGATCGCGGCCACATCCAGAAGCAGTCGCTCATCGAGACCGATCTTGCTTTTCAGGTCGCGGTTGAGATCCATGCCGATCTTGATCAGCCGAACAATGTCCCCTACCGAAAAATTCTCCGCCTGCTGCGTGTACTCGTTCAGTTCCTCTTCGCTGAAACCGAGTAGATCGCCGGCCTCTGTATCGGTGGCCAGGATCATCAGCAGCCGGAGATGTTCCAACAATTCAGCGGTGAAATCGGCGACATCAGTGCCACCGTCGACCACCTGCTTGACCAGCTTGAGTACTACCTTACTGTCGCGCTCGGCCACCCCATTGATGAAACTGAACAGCATCTGACGGTCCACCAGCCCCAGCGCAGCCACAACCGTTTCGTCGGTGATTTTCTCCGAGGCGAAAGCCGCCAACTGATCCAGCAGCGACAGGGCATCCCGCACCGAGCCGTCCGCCTTGCGCGCCAGCAGCTTGATCGCCGTCTCGTCGATTTCCAGCCCTTCCTTGCGAGCTATCTGAGTAAGATGCGCGGCGAGCGCCTTGACAGAAACACGCTTGAGATCGAAACGCTGAGTGCGCGACAGAATCGTCTCAGGCACTTTTGTCGGCTCAGTCGTGGCGAACATGAAAATCACGTGCGGCGGCGGTTCTTCGAGCGTCTTCAAGAGAGCGTCGAATGCGGCGCCGGAGAGACGGTGCACTTCGTCGATTATGTAGATGCGCTTCTTGCCGCCAGCCGGCAGGTAGCGGACGTTCTCGCGCAGGGTACGGATGTCGTCGACCCCGGTATTGCTCGCGGCGTCGATTTCGAGGACATCCAGCGATGTCCCGGCGGCTATCTCTTTGCACTGATCGCATTCGCCGCACGGCTCGGGCGTCGGGCCGTTGACACAGTTGAGGGCTTTGGCCAGTACACGTGCAGTGGTCGTCTTGCCGGTGCCGCGCGGCCCGCAGAACAGATAGCCCGACCCGACGCGGTCGTTCCTCACCGCATTTTGCAGGGTGCGACTGACATGCTCCTGTGCTACGATTTCTTCAAACCGCTGCGGACGGTATTTGCGGGCCAACACCAGATAGCTCATAGACAGTCAATATACGCAAAAGGCGAGGGCTGGGGAATCAGAATTTTGTGGGAGTGACCTTACCGTCAACGCAGCCGTACCATAAGACTGTGCACGCCGGGATGGACTATGAAAACAACTTGGCGACTTTTTCGGAGGCTCTGAACGGCCTTTCCCTACCGATTTTCTGTGAGGTGAGAAAACCCGCTCGTTCAAGCCCCTCCAGATCCTTGCGCGCAGTTATTATCGATACTCCGTATACATGCGAATATGTTCGGATGGAGGTTATTGCCGAAACGTTGCGATAGAAATATCTCAACAGTTGAATTTGGCGATCATTGAAGTGGTACTTTGATCGAGCAAGCTCCACCATTTTGCGGTTCTCTGTCTGTTTTCGTTGGACGTACCTCTCGAACTGATCCCTGGCTAGACCAATCTTGCGTATGTTGTAGTCGATAAAATAAGTCAGGTCATTGTCATCCTGTTCCGAATACACGTAGGCGTCTCGGTATTGGGCCGGAGAACCCTTAATGACTCGAGACAGAGGCAAATACGAGAACGCCCAGTAGCCCTTTCTCAGAAGATACCAGTAAAAAATGGTGCGGGCCAGCCGGCCGTTCCCGTCGGTGAATGGATGTAGATACCCAATCCAAAAATGCAGGATAATCGCCTTTATCAACGGGTGTACGAATTGATGCTTCGTTGTGTCATCGTTTGCATAATCGATGAATCTCTTAATCTCCTTTCTCAGAAACTGAGCCTTGGGCGGAACATGGTAGATGATCCCTGTTCGACCATCTACGATATGAATTCCTTCACTGTCGCGTCTAAAGCGACCCAATTCGGCAGAGTTGACTGTGTTCTCCACAAGTGTACGATGCAAGTTCAACAGCACATCCACACTCATCTCTTCGTTTTTCAATCGATCTTCGACATCGAGCATCGCTCGATAGTTGTTTACGATCATCTTTTCTGCTTTGCTGGCCGGTTTTCTCTTCTCAAGGAGCATTCGCTTAGCGACTTTTCGAGTAGTGCTGGCCCCCTCCAACTGGGACGAGGCAATGGCTTCTTCCATGATGCCGCGAGAGATGAACCGGTGACGAGTCGCTTCATCGGCGACCCAACCGGATTCAAGGAGACCGCCCAGGTTCATATCTACTTCGTGCAAGAAATAGTCGAGACCTGGGGTTGGCTGCCAAGTGAAGTTGTTTCCGTTTTCATCCCGGACGGCGGTTTTTGCTCGATTTGGGGAAATCCGCCTAAGGAATTTCGTCAGAGCCCAGAATTCGTCTGCCGACAGTCCCTCCGGGATCGGCTTGTAGCGCACCTTATCCCAATAGAGGTATTGGGGCTGGTTCGCACTTTCTACGTATTTGCTGAAGTCTGCATTCTTGAAGGCTTTTTCCAAAGCTTTGTCTATTTCCACTTCAGCGGTAGGTTTTGGAAGTTTGAAAATCTCCATGACTGGCTAGACACCTTCCTGTCCTTGATTACGATATGTATAGTCTATATATTTTGTATATATATAATATACATTTTTCATTATGTAAAGTGTTTATATGTACTTTACATATTGTATACGTGTTCACCTGATGTGTAGGAAGATGTACTACAATGAATTACAGGAACGACGCAGTCGCCCGATCGTAAGCTGCTGATAGACGGTTGGTTCCGGAAGTCAATTTAGGACTTCTAACCAAGAGTGCTATCGAGGGACATGGTTTGCGGGACAAAGGGATAACGCCGTAATTCAACCACCTCATGGTGAGCGGAGTCGAACCATGACATGCCCCGACATCGCCACGGCGTCAGGGTTTCCAGACCTCCCATACTTTTCCGACCAGGTCCGGCCCCACCTTGAGGGTAGGCTTGCCGGGCTGCCACTCAGCCGGCGTGGCCTCGGTACCCTTTGATTTCCTGACATGCTGGAACGCCTTGATCTGTCGGATCGTCTCGGCAAAATTGCGACCTACCGGAGGGGTCAGTATCTCCATGCCCTGGATAACGCCATCAGGATCGATCAGAAACCGACCACGGACATTTACTCCGGCGGCATCGTCGTAGACGCCGTAGACCTTGCCAAGGTTACCTCCACCGTCAGACAGCATCGGGTACGGGATACCCCCGTCTACCATCCGACTGAGTTCCGATTCGTCCCACATCTTATGCACGAAAACACTGTCAACCGAACAAGCATATACATGAACATCGAGTTTCTGTAGCTCGGAATACATAGCGGCGACCGTCGCTAGTTCGGTCGGTCAGACAAATGT
>JAUWMW010000369.1 GCA_030612965.1 bacterium | reverse complement strand
GCCTGTTAGTCGTATGGTGAGGACTATTTGATTCGCATCAACAAGTATCTTTCGATTTGCGGCGTTACTTCTCGAAGAGGCGCTGAAAAACTGATCGAACAACAACTGGTCACCATTAATGACCATACCGCACAGTTGGGTGAGATGGTTGATGAGTCCTCGGACGTTGTGAAGGTCAACGGCGTCCAGGTCGAACCGGTAAGCCAACACGTTTACATCGTACTGAACAAGCCGGCTCAGGTAATGACCACGCTGCATGACCCATTCAAACGCCGCACCGTGCGCCATCTGGTCAAGAAAGTTCGACAGAGAGTCTACCCGGTCGGCCGCCTCGACTACGACACCGAGGGAGTGCTCCTTTTGACCAACGATGGTGAATTGGCCTACCGGCTGACTCACCCCAAGTACGAGATTCTCCGATTGTACGAGGCCAAGGTCAAGGGGCACTTTGTTCAAGCTGATGCCGATCGGATCGCCTCAGGAATAAAGCTCGAGGACGGCGCCATAGGTCGGGCGCGGGTGCGTACCATCCATCAAAGCAAGGAATCGTCACGTGTCCGTCTGGTTCTGACCGAGGGCCGCAAGCGCGAGGTGAAGCAGCTCTGCAAAGCGGTTGGACATCCGGTGCTGAAGCTAAAGCGTCTGGAGTTTGCGGCGATTACCACCACCGGCCTCGCTATCGGCAAATGGCGTGAACTCACGGTGGCCGAGGTGAAAAACCTGAAGTCGATGGTGGGGCTGATATAGCGTACTGGACGCCCGCACCTCCGGCGGTCGGGTGGCCCACCGTTGGTTTCGACGATTGTAGGTCAGGTTCTATGGATGTAGAGTATCATGAGATGCTTCTAAGGAACCTGACGGAACACGAATGTCAGGATCACAGGAAACCTGACCTACAAAGCTGCAGGCCACAAAACACACCGCTAAACCGACACTCAAGAGGGGACCCATAAATGGTCTTCTGGCGCTACGCGCTCAGGCCGACACGGTCAAGCCGCCCATAAATGGGTCTCGTGCACTTCGCGCGTTGTCGAAACCCCTCCTACGGCGGAGTTACAGCACAGGGGTTTGATCTTCCCCCGTTTTAGTGGACAGTTTATTAAGCATAACTGTTCTTTACTTCAAAATCAACTGGACTCATGTATCCCAGAGTAGAATGACGACGAATTCGGTTGTAGAATACTTCTATCCAGGCAAATATCTTCT
>JAUWMW010000282.1 GCA_030612965.1 bacterium | reverse complement strand
GAGAAACTGGTCAAAACCTCCGATCAGGACGCCTTCAAGTTAGCCAACGTGGTGGTGACCGTGATTCTGCTGGCCGTGGGATTGATCGTGCTGTTGGGTATCGTGGCAGCGCCGGTGATAGTCTATGTGACGGCGCACGGTTTCACCGAGTATGCACCCAAGTTCGCGCTGACGGTTAACCTTACCCGAATCATGTTCGCATATCTGCTTTTGGTGTCACTGTCGGCGCTGGTCATGGGGATGCTCAACTCATTTGGTCGTTTTGCCGTGCCCGCTTTGTCGCCGGCCATGTTCAACCTGGGCGTGGTGATGTCGGTAATGGTCCTTTACCATTACTTTCAGCAGCCTGCATATACTTTAGCGATAGGAGTGCTGATCGGCGGTGTGGGACAACTGGTGATTCAGTTGCCAACGCTATACAAAATCGGTTACCGCTTCCGGCCTTGTTTGAATCTCCTGGACGAAGGATTGCGCAAGGTGGTTCGACTGATAACTCCGATGATTATCGGATTGTCGGCCGGGCGGGTTAATATCCTGCTCAACACCCTGCTGGCCTCGTTTCTGGTGGAGGGTTCGATCTCGTACCTCAACTACTCCTACCGACTGATGCACTTCCCCCTCGGCGTGTTCGCAGTAGCTTTGGGTACGGTGGCTTTGCCGAAAGTATCCGAACTGGTTGCCCGGCGAGACACCGCAGGTCTCAACAAGACTCTCTCCGAGACCATCAACCTCAACATGTTTGTGGTAGTGCCGTCGGCGGTCTGCCTGGCGGTGCTGGGTCAGCCAATTGTCGAACTGATTTACAGTTGGGGTGCTTTCACCGACGCCCACGCCGCTAACACGGCGCTGGCACTGCGCCATTATGCATACGGGTTGATCGGCTTCGCAGGGGTGCGGGTGACGGTGCCGTTCTTTTATGCCTTCGGAGATTCGAAGCGACCGATGCAGATTTCAATCATCTCGGTTGCGATCAACATGGCTCTGTACTATCCGCTCATCAAGATGCTGGACTTTGCCGGGCTGGCCGCGGCAACATCGGTCGCCGGGTTGGTCAATTTCGCGCTGTTGGTGTACTATCTCCCGACTAAGGGGCTGAACGTCGCCGCCGGCAGGTTGGGATTGAATTTGGTGCGGATTCTCGCGGCATCATTCCTGGCGTTCCATGTGGCCGGGCTGCTGCCGTATCATCCCGAGCCGACCGGGTCGGAGGTGCTTGATCGGGCCATCAATCTTGCGATACCTCTTGTCGTAGCGGCAGTGCTGTATATCTTGTTCTGTTTCGTTTTTCGTGTGCGCGAGGTGACCAAGCTGGTCGGCCTGTTGAAACGCAGAAAACCTTCGAATAAGTAAATGAGTCGCAAGTACCCGGCCGTATTCCTCCTCCTGTTTGTCATGGTAGGGATTGTCCTGGCCGACCAGACCCGATGGCCGGCTGAGTGGTTCTTGTTGTCAGCCCTGATGCTGTGCCTGGTCGGCATTGCTCTCTTTCGTTCGTCTCCGAAGGCGGCATCAATTCTGTTCGGCCTGTTCATGCTGTCGTTCTCGGGCTATCATTTCAGCATCCGCTATTACGACATCGGGCCGGGTCATATCACCAACTTTGTCACCGACGGTGAGCGTTACCAGATTTTTGGCTGGGTGATCGACTGGCCGGACCTCAAGAGCTCCGGCACCGAGATCAAGATCAGGGTCGACTCCCTCGGAGAACCGGTCGAGCGGGCGGTTGACGGCGCTATCCTGCTGAAGATCCACGACAGTACCACGGCCTTGCAGCGGGGCGATCGGATTGAGTTTCGGAGTCGTGTCTTTGACGTCAAGGGAGGAAGCTCTCCCGGTGGCTTTGACTATCGACGCTATCTCCACCTGAAAGGGGTTTTTGGTGTCGTCTACCTGAATAACCTGCTCGATGTCCGCATTAATACCGAAGGCCGGTCGACCATTCTGAGTTGGATAGACATACTGCGCAGTGAGATCACGGCGAGTTTCTATCGCAATCTCGGTGAGGCCGGCGCCTCGCTGGCGGCCGGTTTTCTGATCGGCGAGACCCGAAACATCTCGCCGGAAGTGTACCAGCGATTTCGTGATTCCGGCACCCTGCACCTCTTGGCTGTGTCGTGTTCCAACGTAGCCCTGGTGCTGGCCTTCGTGATCATCATGCTGCGACCGTTGGCCCTCAGACGCTGGAGTCGAGCGTTGGTGCTAATGGTGGTGATTGTAGCTTTTGCATTGGTATCATACGGTGAGCCGTCGGTGGTGAGAGCGTCGATCATGGCGTCGCTGATTATCGGGGCCGGTCTGGTACAACGACGGTACGACCTCAATAACGTCATCGCGGTAGCCGCTCTGATAATCCTCCTGTATGATCCCGCTCAGCTTTACGATGTGGGTTTTCGGCTCTCTTTTGTCGTTGCCTGGGGGTTGGTCTATTTGCTGCCGAAGATCCATGCCCTCTTCGCCGGCCACCACGGGCGACGGTGGTATCGCTGGGCCGTTTTTCCGATAGCGATTTCGCTGGTTGCTCAAATATGTTCGGCTCCGTTGACCGCCTATCATTTCCAACGGGTGCCGCTGATTTCTCCGTTGGCCAATTTGGTAATTGTACCGTTAGTGTCGCTGGCCGTCATAGCATCATTGTGTCTGTTGGTGGCCGATCTGATTTTCTCGCTATTGGGAGCGATGGTCGGGTCGCTGCTTAATCTGCACATGAATATGATCCTGCATTTGCTTGCCTTCTTTGGCGGTGATCACGTTCCCGTTTGGCATGTCGCCAAACCGTCTTTGATCGCAGCGGTGGCTGTATATTTCGCACTCGGCGTGGGAGCGCCGGCCCTGAGGAGCCTTCGCTGGCGTCGGATTCTCATATGTGGTCTGCTCCTGCTGGTCAACTTAGCCCTGGTGCTGCAACTCGGGAGCGCTCCGAGGTGTGACAATCTGCATCTCCTCAAGATTCCGGGAGGAATCTGCTCTGTTCTCAAGCATCCGAACAATGCAACCGCCGACATGATCATCACCGGTGTCTCCGGACGGTTCTACAG
>JAUWMW010000026.1 GCA_030612965.1 bacterium | reverse complement strand
GAGATGGTGATGCCCGGTGACAACGTGACGATGGAGATAGAGTTGATCATGCCGATCGCGATGGAGCAAGAGCTTCGTTTCGCGATTCGTGAGGGCGGCCGCACAGTGGGCGCCGGCGTCATCGCTGAGATCGTAGAGTAGCAGATAACATTAGAGTATAAACCACGCGGAGTTGTTGAATATGCCCAGAGATCGAATCGTGTTGGCCTGCGGTGAATGCAAACGTCGCAACTACGACCTGACCAAGAACAAACGCACCCACCCGGAGCGCGTGGAATACCGCAAGTACTGTCGCTTTTGCAACAAGCATACGATGCACAAGGAGACACGTTAGGTTGGATTTGTGACAGGCCAGTAGCTCCAACTGGTAGAGCGCCGGTCTCCAAAACCGGATGCTGGGGGTTCGAGTCCCTCCTGGCCTGCAGACTATATAATGTGAGTAGGTTGAATTGGAAAAGATCAAGAAGTTTCTCAAGGAAGTTGTCGCCGAGTTGCGCAAGGTGACTTGGCCGACCAAGGACGAGTTAATCGGGTCTACGATTGTCACAATTGTCGTCTCTTTGATTGTGGCGATATTCATCGGCATTGTTGACCGTATTCTAACACTTGGGGTCAGGGCTATTTTTGGTGGCTTTGGAGGCTGAGAAGCTGATGGCAATGCACTGGTATGCCGTTCATACCTACTCCGGGCATGAACAAAAGGCTAAGAAATACCTTGAGTCGGCGGTGGTTAACGCCGGCGTGGAGGATAAGTTCGGTGAAGTGTTGGTTCCGACTGAAGAAGTAACCGAGATGAAGCAGGGTCGTCGGTCGACCTCGACTAAAAAGTTCCTGCCCAGTTACATTCTGGTGCAGTGCGAGTTGGACAAGGTTACGCAGGAGTTGGTTGTTTCGACACCGGGTATCACGAACTTCGTAGGCGGCGGCGGCAAGCCGCGACCGCTCAAAGACGCAGAGGTCGAGCGGATCGTCGGTCAGGTTAATCGCAGCCGCACCGAGGAGCCGACTGAATTTCCATTCCAAGCCGGTGAGAGCGTCAAGGTGAATGACGGACCGTTTGCGGATTTCACCGGTACGGTCGGTGAGGTCAACATGGAGCGTCGCAAGGTGAAGGTGATGGTGTCGATATTCGGTCGTCCAACGCCGGTCGAGTTGGATTTCCTGCAAGTAGAGCGGGTAAAGAGATAGAAACTTACTGATTACTGGAGATAAGGCAACGTGGCAAAAAAGATTGACGGCTTCATCAAACTGCAGATTCCGGCCGGAGGCGCCAACCCCGCCCCACCCATCGGTCCCGCCCTGGGTCAGCGCGGCGTTAATATTATGGAGTTCTGTAAGGCCTTCAACGAGCGGACCAAGACCGGCGGTGGTATCCTCACGCCGGTGATTATCACCGTTTACAAGGACAAATCGTTCACGTTTGAGACCAAGACGCCGCCCGCTTCGACTCTGCTGAAAAAAGCGGCCAAGCTGGCCAAAGGTTCCGGTGTGCCCAACAAAGAAAAAGTCGGTCGGGTGACCAGGGCGCAGGTCCGTGAGATCGCTGAAACGAAAATGGAAGACCTGAACGCCTCCTCGGTGGAGACGGCTATGCTGATGGTTGAGGGCACGGCTCGCTCTATGGGTATTGAGGTGGACGGGGTAACGCAAGATTGATCTATACACACAATTCGTTGGGACCTGAGCGGCTATGGCCGTGATCAGGGAGAATAGGAGATAATGAAACATTCCAAGAAATACCAGGAAGCCCGCGACAAAATTGATCGGAACAAGCGGTACGTTCTCGCCGAGGCGGTCAAGATGCTTAAGGATTGCCACTTCGTCCAGTTTGACGAATCGGTGGAGGTGGCTGTCCGTTTGGGGGTCAACCCCAAACATGCCGATCAAATGGTTCGCGGCACGGTGGCTTTGCCCCACGGCACCGGCTCTACCGTTAGGGTTGCGGTGTTCGCTGAGGGTGAAAAAGCTACCGAAGCCCAGGAAGCCGGAGCCGACATTGTCGGTTCGGACGAGCTTGCTGAAAAGATTAAGGGCGGCTTCATTGATTTCGACGTTACCGTGGCCACGCCCGACATGATGCGGGTAGTCGGCAAACTCGGTAAGCTGTTGGGACCGCGCGGCCTCATGCCGAACCCAAAGGCCGGCACGGTTACCATGGATGTCGGCAAGGCGGTCCGGGAGGTCAAAGCAGGGCGCATTGAGTTCCGGGTCGACAAACAGGCGAATATCGCCTCGGCGGTCGGTAAGCTCTCATTTGACAACGATAAGATTGAAGAAAATGTCAAGGCGTTTGTCGACGCCATCCTCAAGCTCAAACCGGCTGCAGCCAAAGGTGCTTATTTCCTTGGCGCCTCGATCTGTAGTTCCATGGGCCCCGGGATCAAACTGGACCACCAGGATCTGCTGGCGGCAATCAAAAAGTAAGAGAGGTAGATTCAGGATGCCGAAAGCAGAGAAAATCGAAACTGTTGCGCAGTATAAGAAACTCCTTGGGGATTCCAGTTCGGTGTTCGTGACCGATTATCAGGGTCTCAACGTCGCCGACCTGACCCTGCTTCGAAAGAAGTTGCGCGAGAACAACGTCAAGTTTCTGGTGGGCAAGAATACCCTTTTCAGACTTGCCGCCAAGGAGTGCGGGAAATCCGGAATCGACGAGCATCTGGAAGGACCGACGGCTATCGTATTTACCGATGATGACCCGGCCACGGCCGCCAAGATTCTGTACGATTCGTTCAAAGAGCACGAACTGCCCCGTATGAAGGCGTTTTGGCTGGACGACATCGCTTACGATGTCGGTGATATCAAGAAGCTGGCCGATCTGCCGTCAAAAGACCAGTTGTACTCTATGGTGGCGGCGGCGGTGGAAGCTCCCATTGCCGAATTGGTCCGGTCGCTCGATGCGGTGCATCGGGAATTGATCGGTTGCATCGACGCTCTAGCGGAGAAGAAAAAGAGCGAAGAGTAGTTGAAGATTCTGGTTCGCGGGAAACCTTTGTGGTCTCCCGGGACCTTTTCATGTTGAAAATAAGTTGAATTAATCGTAGATTTCGTGAGGTTGAAGAAGTGTCTAACGTAGCGATTGAAGAGATTGTCGACAAGATTGCAGTTCTGAGTGCAATGGACCTGGCCGACTTGTCCAAAGCTATCCAGGATAAGTTTGGCGTCACAGCCGCCGCTCCGGTGGCTATGGCTGCCATGCCGGGCGCCGCCGCTGAGGTTGAAGAGCAGACCGAATTCGATGTAGTTCTTACGGCCATCGGCGACAAGAAAATCCAGGTGATTAAAGCAGTGCGCGAGTTTACCTCGCTTGGTCTAAAGGAAGCCAAAGAACTGGTGGAGAGTGCTCCGGTGAAGGTGAAAGAGGGGATTCCGAAGGGCGAAGCCGAAGCGATCAAAGCCAAGATCGAAGAGGTTGGTGGCATCGCCGACATCAAGTAATTGTAGAGGACATATTCCGAGTCGGGAACCGATGGGCTCCCGGCTTGGTTTGACTACCGAAAATTCCCATGTTTCGTTTTTTTGGTTGGTTGATTGACTGCTAAAACGGCTCCCCACGTGATCGGGGAGAAGATGAAAGTAAGGTGACAGGATCATCCAGACCGGCCGACAGGATAACGATAATTTGCGTACTCCCCGGGTTCAGCTTGCCCGGCAGGGTAGGTTTACTTATTAACTGCAGGAGGGTAGCGCCTTGGCTCGATCAGCAGTTTTGACACGCAATAGCTATGGCTTATTGCAAGATGCCACTGATATGCCCAATCTCCTGGACGTACAGGTCCGCTCTTTTGAGGCCTTTCTCCAAAAGGACGTGCCTGCCGGCAAGCGGGCCAAACAGGGCCTTCACGGCATGTTCCTCGATATCTTTCCGGTTACCGACGTCCGCGAGAATAGCTCGCTGGAGTACGTTGGTTACCACCTCGGACCGAACCGTTACAGCATCGACGAATGCCGTGTGCGTAATATGAGTTTTGCCGCGCCGCTCAGGGTGACGATGCGGCTTGTCACACGGCAGGGTGAGGGAGAGGAAAAGGAAGTCAAGGATATCATCGAACAGGACGTTTACCTCGGTGAACTGCCTTTGATTACGGAGTGGGGAACGTTCATAATAAACGGCGCCGAGCGGGTAGTGGTCAGTCAGTTACACCGCAGCCCCGGCGTGTTCTTTGATGCGAGTATCCACCCCAACGGTAAGAAGCTCTATTCGGCTCGCATCATCCCCTATCGCGGGAGTTGGGTCGAGTTTGCTATGGACATTGGTGATGTCATGCACGCCTACATCGACTCCAAGCGCAAGCTGCCGGTGACGATGCTCCTGCGGGCGCTGGGGTTCTCTACCGACGAAGAGATCATCGACCTGTTCTACAACGTAACGAAACTTACACTCAAGACGGCCAAGCTGGAAGCGTACGAGGGTTCCTTTTTGGCCGAAACCATCGTCGACAAAGAAACCGGCGAGGTGCTTTTTGGCGCCGCTGAACCGATTGTTGAAACACTCGTCGACAAGCTGATCGCACAGGGTCACAAGAGCGTGCGGATGCTGCACCGTGAGGAACGGCGCGAAGTGTTCGTCATTCTCAATACGATCCGCAAGGACCCGACCAAATCGCGCGAAGAAGCCCTAGTAAAAATCTACTCAATGTTGCGGCCGGGTGAGCCGCCCACGCTGGAGATGGCAGAGACCCTTCTGGAGAGGTTCTTCTTCTCCAATAAACGCTACGATCTGGGTGAAGTCGGGCGCTACATGATTAACCAGCGCATGGGATTGGAGATGCCGCTGGACAAGACGACGCTGACCACCGATGATTTCGTAGCGATTATCAAATACCTGACGGGTCTCTGCAATGACGCCGGCTTCACCGATGACATCGATCATCTCGGCAACCGCCGTGCCCGCACGGTGGGTGAACTTCTGTCGAATCTGTTCTCGGTCGGTCTGTCACGTGTAGCGCGCACGATTCGGGAGCGACTCTCGCTTAAGGATCAGGACAACCAAACGCCGCAGTTGCTGGTCAACGCACGTACGGTTTCATCGGTGGTGGAGACGTTTTTCGGATCGTCCCAGTTGTCGCAGTTCATGGATCAGACCAACCCATTGTCGGAGTTGACCCACAAACGTCGCCTCTCGGCCCTGGGACCCGGCGGCCTGACCCGCGAGCGGGCCGGTTTTGAGGTGCGCGATGTGCATCACACTCATTACGGCCGAATGTGTCCTATCGAGACGCCGGAAGGACCGAACATCGGCCTGATAACATCGCTGGCTACATTCGCCCGCATCAACAGGTACGGTTTCATCGAGACACCGTACCGTAAGGTTACCAAGGGCAAGGTGACGAATAGCATCGAGTATCTGTCGGCCGATCGGGAAGACCGCTTCTACGTAGCTCAGTGTGACGAGGCGTTCGATTCCAAAGGTAAATTCGTTTCGGCTAAGATCGCTGTCCGCCGGCGTTCGGAGTACCCGATCATCGACGCCACCGAAGTCGACTACATGGATGTTTCGCCGCGTCAGTTGGTGTCGGTGGCGGCATCATTGATTCCATTCCTTGAGCATGATGACGCGAACCGCGCTTTGATGGGCTCCAACATGCAACGCCAGGCGGTGCCGCTGTTGAGAACCGAGGCGGCCGTAATCGGTACCGGACTGGAGGGTAAGGTGGCCTCCGATGCCGGGGCTGTTGTCAAAGCAGCTTCCGCCGGTACCGTTGTCTATGCCGACAGCACCAGGGTTGTAATCCGACCCGACGTCAAGCGACGGGCCGGCAAGTTGAGCTATGACGAAGATATCGAGTATCCCTTGACCAAGTATCGCCGCTCGAACCAGGACACCTGTATCAGTTTCAAGCCGGTGGCGCAGATCGGTGACCAGGTCCAGAAGGGCGATATCATCGCCGAAGGTCCGGCTGTCGACCGTGGTGAGTTGGCGCTGGGGAACAACACCCTGGTGGCTTTCATGCCCTGGTACGGTTACAATTTCGAGGATGCGATCATCCTGTCGGAGCGCCTCTGGCGTCGGGACATCTTTACCTCTATTCATATCGAAGAGTACGAACTGCAAGTGCGCGACACCAAACGCGGCGCTGAGGAAATCACTCGAGAAATCCCCAACGTCTCGGAGGAAGCACTTCTTAACCTGGACGAAAACGGGATCGTCAGAGCCGGCGCCGATGTCGAAGCGGGTGACATCCTGGTGGGTAAGGTCTCGCCCAAGGGTGAGACCGAACTGTCACCGGAAGAGCGTTTGCTTCGCGCCATTTTCGGCGAGAAGGCGGGTGATGTCCGCGATGCCAGTCTCAAGGCGCCGCCTGGAATGAAAGGTGTTGTGATTCGCACGCGGGTATTCAGCCGCAAGGAACGTACGGAAGAAGCCAAGAAGCAGGAGAAGCTGCAATCGAGCGAGATCAGGAAGCACTATACCAAAAAGATCAATGACATCGCCCTCGCGCGTGCCCAGGATGTCGGCCGGTTGTTGGATGGCAAGACGTCGCAGACGATCCGCGCCATTGCCGACAACAGCGTGCTCATCAGAGCCGGTCACAAGTACCGGGCCGATTTCACAACTGATTTCGACTTTGATAACGCTATAGCGCCTGAGGGATGGTGTACTGACACGACTACCAACAACCATGTCAACAGCGTTCTCGAGGAGGCCTCCGATCTCATTGAGGCCAAGCGCTCCCAGATGGAAGTCGAGAT
The DNA here is from genome assembly GCA_030612965.1 of bacterium. Classification (GTDB taxonomy): domain Bacteria; phylum Zixibacteria; class MSB-5A5; order GN15; family FEB-12; genus JAJRTA01. Next base: position 8,405 of record JAUWMW010000026.1, on the reverse strand, counting down.
CGACAAGGTGATCCGCGGCGCCGAGTTGCTGCCCGGGGTCAAGCAATTGGTCAAGGTCACCATTGCCATCAGGCGTAAGATATCGGTCGGTGACAAAATGGCCGGACGCCACGGTAACAAGGGCGTCGTGTCGAAGATCGTTCCAGTGGAGGATTTGCCGTACATGGACGACGGAACTCCGGTTGATATCATCCTTAATCCGCTGGGTGTGCCGTCCCGAATGAACGTCGGACAGATCCTCGAGACACATCTGGGTTGGGCGGCCAAGCGGCTCGGCGAACATATCGCCAATCCCGTGTTTGAGGGCGCCTCGATCGCTCAGATCAAGGAGAAGCTGGCCGAGGCCGAATTACCGGAGAGCGGGAAACTGACGCTCTACGACGGTCGTACCGGCGATGAGTTTGATGATCCAATCACGGTGGGTTACATCTATATGTTGAAGCTGTCTCACCTAGTGGATGACAAAATCCACGCTCGCTCAATAGGCCCATACTCGCTGGTGACGCAGCAGCCGTTGGGCGGTAAGGCCCAGTTCGGCGGCCAGCGTTTCGGTGAGATGGAAGTATGGGCGCTGGAAGCCTATGGTGCGGCGCACACCTTACAGGAGATGTTGACGGTCAAGTCCGACGATGTCACCGGCCGCAGCCGCGTTTATGAGGCGATCGTCAAGGGTGAAAACCCGCCGGAACCAGGTTACCCGGAAGCCTTCAACGTCTTGATAAAAGAATTGCAGGCGCTTGGTCTTGATATCAGGCTGATCGAGAAGTAGGAAGTGGCCGGTTTTTGCTGCCGCCCGGACGCGAGCGGTGGATGAGAATAAAAGGAGTCGAGCATGGTCGATGTAATGGGAAACAGGCCTCACAGCAGCAAGCCTGCTGATTTCGCTGCTATCCAGGTTCAGATGGCCTCGCCGGAGGTAGTCATGTCCTGGTCCTATGGCGAAGTGACTAAACCCGAAACGATCAATTACCGTTCCTTCAAACCGGAACGGGACGGTCTTTTCTGTGAGCGCATATTCGGCCCGGTCAAGGACTGGGAGTGTAACTGCGGCAAATACAAGCGCATTCGCTTCCGCGGCATTGTCTGCGATCGCTGCGGCGTCGAGGTTACTCAGTCGAAAGTACGGCGCGAGCGCATGGGCCATATCAAACTGGCCGTTCCGGTTTCCCACATCTGGTACTTCAAATCACTGCCGTCGCGTATTGGCCATCTGCTCGACTTGTCCATTCGCGAACTCGAACGCATTCTGTACTATGAAAACTACCTGATGATCGATGCCGGCAACTCCTCCTATGAGGTCGGCGATGTTCTGACTGAGGATGAGTTCATCGAGCTTGAGGAAGCCGGTAAGACCTTCAACGCAATGATGGGCGCCGAAGCGGTTCGTGAAGTCCTCAAGAACCTCGACATCGAAGAGACGGCCATCACGCTCAGAGCTCAGGCCAAGGTGGAGACGTCCGCCCAGCGTAAGAAAGATGTTCTGAAGAGGCTGCGTATTATTGAGTCCTTCCGTCAGTCCAACAACCGGCCCCACTGGATGGTATTGGACACCATCCCGGTTCTGCCGCCGGACCTGCGTCCGCTGGTGCCGCTGGAGGGTGGTCGCTTTGCTACCTCCGATCTCAACGATCTCTACCGGCGGGTAATCAACCGCAACAATCGTCTGAAGAAGCTGCTCGATATCCAGGCGCCGGAAGTCATTCTGCGCAACGAAAAACGAATGCTGCAGGAGGCGGTCGACGCGCTGTTTGACAATGGACGTCGCACCTATTCCGTGCGTGGTGATTCCAAACGGCCGCTCAAGTCGCTCTCCGATCTGCTCAAGGGAAAGCAGGGTCGTTTCCGCCAAAACCTTCTGGGCAAGCGTGTCGATTATTCCGGCCGTTCCGTCATCGTTGTCGGTCCCGAGTTGAAGCTTTACCAGTGCGGATTGCCCAAGAATATGGCGCTGGAACTGTTCAAGCCGTTCATCATCATGAAGCTTGAAGAGAAGGGATACGTACAAACAGTCAAATCGGCCAAGAAACTGGTTGAACGTGAGCGACCCGAGGTCTGGGATATTCTCGAGGAGATTATCGAGGATCACCCGGTGATGCTTAACCGTGCGCCGACACTCCATCGTCTTGGTATCCAGGCTTTCTTCCCGGTGCTGGTAGAAGGTAAGGCGATCCGACTGCACCCGCTGGTTTGTGCTGCTTTCAACGCCGACTTTGACGGTGACCAGATGGCGGTGCACGTGCCGCTGTCGTTCGAAGCCCAACTGGAAGCGCGGCTTTTGATGCTAGCCTCGAACAATGTGTTGTTGCCTTCGTCCGGTCGGCCGGTTGTGGTGCCGTCACAGGACATGGTGCTTGGGTGCTACTATTTGACCAAGCTTAAGGACGGCGCTAACGGTGAGGGCATGGGCTTTTTCTCTGTTGATGAAGCACTATCGGCGTACGAAGCCGGTCATGTCGATTTGCATGCCTCCATCAGCGTGCGTCAAAACGGGCAGATGCTCAACACCACCCCAGGTCGTCTGATCTTTAACAACGTGCTGCCGGATGGAATGCCGTTCTTCAACGACGTCGCTGACAGGGGCCACCTGGCCGACATCGTTCACTGGTGCTACTGGAAGCTCGGCCAGAACGAGACGGTGAACTTCGTCGACCGACTGAAGGAAACCGGATTCAAATATGCTACGAAGGCCGGCGTGACAGTGTCAATTGATGATCTGATCGTACCGGAGGCGAAGGCAAAACTGATCGCTGCGGCGGACAAAGAGATAGCCAGGATTAAGAAGAAGTATGAACGCGGTGTAATCACCAACGGAGAGCGTTACAATCAGGTCATTGATACCTGGACTCGGGTGACCAGTGATATCTCCGACGCCATGTTCGACAATCTGGCCGTCCAGAAGGGCGGGTTCAACCCGGTTTTCATGATGGCCGACTCCGGTGCTCGCGGCTCCAAAGAACAGATTCGTCAGTTGGCCGGTATGCGCGGTCTTATGGCCAAGCCCCAGAAGAAAATCACCGGCGGCGTCGGTGAGATCATCGAAAACCCGATCATAGCCAACTTCCGCGAGGGCCTTTCGGTGCAGGAGTACTTTATCTCTACCCACGGCGCCCGCAAAGGACTGGCCGACACTGCTCTCAAGACCGCCGATGCCGGTTATCTGACTCGTCGGTTGGTCGATGTCGCCCAGGATGTCATCATCCGCGAAATGGACTGCAACACTATCCTGGGGTTAGAGGTCTCGGCTTTGAAGGAAGGAGAGGAAGTAATCGTCTCTCTCTCCGACCGTATCTTGGGGCGAGTTACTCTGGACGACATTTATGATCCCATATCCGATGAATTGATACTTGATGCCGGTAAGGAGATCCGCGAAGCAGAGGCTGCGGCCATTGAGGAAGCCGGAATCGATATGGTTCGCATTCGTTCGGTGCTGACCTGTGAGTCCAGACGTGGGGTTTGCGCAGCTTGTTACGGTCGTAACCTGGCCACCATGAAGCTGGTTGAAATCGGTGAAGCGGTGGGTGTGATTGCAGCTCAGTCTATCGGTGAGCCCGGTACCCAGCTTACTCTGCGAACCTTCCATATCGGTGGTACCGCCGCGCGCATTGCCGAGCAGTCACAGGTTGAAGCCAAGCACAAGGGCACGTTGAAGCTTGAAAATGTTAAGGTGGTTGATCGCGAGGATGGTACGACCATGGTGGTCAGTCGCGACGGCGTTGGCGAGGCGCATATTATCGATGATCGCGGCCGCGTCCGCACTCGGCTGAAGATCCCGTATGGCGCTCACCTGTTGTTGCAGGACAGTGCTGACCTTAATAGGGGTGACATCATCTTTGAAGCCGACCCGTACTCCGGTCTTATTCTTTCTGAGCGATCCGGTAAGATCAAGTTCAAGGATATCATCAAAGACGTCTCAGTACGCGAAGCACACGACGAACAGACTGGTTTGATTCAGTTGATTATCATCGACACCAAAGAGAAAAACCTGTTCCCAACCGTACTGGTTGAAAGTCCTAAGGGCAAGACCTTGGCCAGTTACCGCATCCCGACCGATGCCCAACTCCAGGTTACCGACGATCAGATGATCAAAGCCGGTGACACGATTGTCAAGATGCCGCGTGTTATCGCCAAGTCTCGTGACATTACCGGCGGTCTGCCTCGGGTGGCTGAGCTATTTGAGGCGCGGCGGCCGCACGACCCGGCGGTGGTTTCGGAGATTGAGGGTGTCGTCGAATTCGGCAAGATCGTTCGTGGACAACAGCAGATTATAGTTGTGGGTGAGCAGGATGAGACGCGCGAGTATCTTGTCCCGCACGGCAAACACCTGATGGTGCATGACGGCGACCGCGTCGAAGCGGGTGACCGACTGTGCGAGGGCGCAATCGATCCACACGATATTCTTGCCATTCTCGGCGTATACGAAGCGCAAGCCTATCTGGTTAATGAGATTCAGGAAGTTTACCGCCTGCAGGGTGTGAAGATAAACGACAAACATATCGAGACGATTGTCCGACAGATGATGCAGAAGGTGCAGATCGAATACGTTGGTGACACCAACTTCCTCGAGGGTGAGAAGGTCGATAAGATCAAACACTCTGAGGAAAACGCCCGAGTGATTGCCGAAGGGGGCGACCCGGCTACCTCCTCGCCGCTTCTACTGGGTATTACCAGGGCTTCTCTGTCGACCGACAGCTTTATATCCGCGGCTTCCTTCCAGGAGACCACCAAGGTGTTGACCGAGGCGGCCGTAGCCGGTAAGGTGGATTACCTGGTCGGACTTAAGGAAAACGTCATTATCGGACACCTCATTCCGGCCGGGACCGGCGTGCTGAAATACAAGGCGCTGCAAGTCGAGACGGAGGAGGAACCGGAGGAAGCCGAACCGGATAAAGTATTGATGACCGAAGAGGGTGAAGCGACAACCATAGCGGACATTTTCAACAAAAACGCTTGACATGATTTGCCTATATAAGTAAACTGTGAGGCTGTATATTTGATGCAGGTTGAATAGGTAAGAAATTAGTTAGGAGAAAGATTGCCGACCATCAACCAATTGATACGCAAAGGCCGCAAGAGGGTCTTTGAGGCAACCAAGACACCGGCTCTCAAGGGATCGCCGCAGAAGCGCGGCGTGTGTACTCGTGTGTACACGTCTACTCCCAAGAAGCCGAACTCCGCCCTGCGTAAAGTGGCCAGGGTGCGGTTGACGAATCAGATGGAAGTCACTGCGTATATTCCCGGTGAAGGGCATAATTTGCAGGAACACTCCATCGTGCTTATCCGCGGCGGTCGCATTAAGGATCTGCCGGGTGTTCGGTATCATATTATCCGTGGCACCATGGACACCCTGGGTGTGGCGGATCGTAGGCGTGGTCGGTCGAAATACGGCACCAAGAGGCCAAAAGCATAGGTTTATCCGGTAAGAAGATATGTCCAGACGAATAAAAGCGGAAAAACGACCCCCGATTCTTGACTTTAGGTACGGGGACAAATTGGTTACGACCTTTCTCTCCTGTCTGATGCATAGAGGCAAGCGGTCGGTGGCTGAGCAGATTTTGTACAAGGCGATCGATGTTGTTGAGAAAAAAACCGGCCAACCTGGACTTGAACAGTTCCACAAGGCGGTCAACAATGTGAAGCCGGTGCTGGAGGTAAAGTCCCGCCGGGTCGGCGGCGCCACCTATCAGGTACCGGTTGAAGTCCGGGCCGACCGACGTACAGCGCTGGCTATCCGCTGGTTGATCAGCTATTCGGCGGCAAGAAGCGGCAAGACGATGGCGGAGAAGCTGGCAGGCGAGTTCATGGCAGCGGCCAACAACGAAGGCTCCTCGATTAAGAAAAAGGAGGACACGCACAAAATGGCTGAAGCCAACAAGGCTTTTGCCCATTTCAAATGGTAAGATTGAGTTGTTAGGTTAGAACGTCTCAGCAAATGAGAACATTTATTCACGTTCCTTGTGTAAAGGAGGTTGTTGTGCGACCTTGACAGTTTGAATCTCAAATTGCCTTCTGGTTGTTCTCCTCCTGCTGATTCGAATAGCCGAGTGTGCAAACGCTCAATCGGCGCCGAAGGCGCCGACTCCTTAGTGCGGTCAGTCAGGATTTTTTTTGTCAGATAGTTATGGATTTGAATCACGTTAGAAATATCGGTATCATGGCTCACATCGACGCCGGCAAGACTACCACCACCGAGCGTATTCTGTTCTATACGGGCAAGACGCACCGGATGGGGGAGGTCCATGACGGGGCGGCGACGATGGACTGGATGGAGCAGGAAAAAGAGCGCGGGATTACTATAACCTCCGCGGTGACTACCTGTTTCTGGCGTGAACACACCATTAACATCATCGATACTCCCGGGCATATCGACTTCACCGTCGAGGTGGAACGGTCGCTTCGTGTCCTTGATGGCGCGGTGGCTCTCTTCTGTGCCGTTGGTGGTGTTGAGCCTCAGTCGGAGGCTGTCTGGCGACAGGCCGACAAGTACGGTGTCCCGCGTATAGCCTATATCAATAAGATGGACCGGACGGGGGCGAACTTTGCTGCTGCCCTCAAGGCCATGAACGACCGCTTTGCCACTCAGTGCGTGGCAATCGCTATTCCGGCCGGAGAAGGCGAGATGTTCAGCGGTATCATCGACCTGCTCACGATGAAGTTTCGCGTTTTCCACGAGGATTCTCAGGGCACGATCTTCGATGATCTTGAGGTCCCCGACGATATGCTTGCTACGGCCAATGAGTATCGCGAAAAACTACTTGAGGCCGTGGCGGAACACGATGATCGCCTGTTGGAACAGTTCCTGCACGACCAGGAACTCGATCCGGCTCGGGTGGTCCAGGCAGTGCGAAAAGCTACTATCGCCAATGATATGGTCCCGGTACTCTGTGGGTCGTCGTTCAAGAACAAAGGTATCCAGAAGCTGCTTGACGCTGTGGTCGATTTTCTCCCGTCGCCGGCGGATCTGCCTCCAATCGAGGGGTACCATCCTGTTAAAGCTGACAAAACGCTTCTGCGCAAACCTGACGCCTCCGAACCTGCCTCGGCGCTGGCTTTCAAGATTATGAGCGATCCTTACGTCGGCAAACTGACCTATATCCGAGTTTATTCCGGGCAGGTCAAGACCGGAACTTATTTACTCAACCCCAATCGCGGTCACAAAGAGCGCGTTGCTCGCTTGCTTCGGATGCACTCGAACAAGCGCGAAGACATCCAAGCTGCCTCGGCCGGTGATATCGTCGCCGTAATAGGTATGCGCAAAACCACTACCGGCGACACCCTGTGCGATGTCAAGCACCCGGTGATTCTGGAAAAGATGACCTTCCCCGAGCCGGTCGTATCGGTAGCTATTGAACCCAAGACACAAGCGGATCAAGAGAAACTCGACGATGCTCTGACGCGCCTGGCGGCCGAAGATCCGACCTTTCAGGTCCGTCATGATGAGGAAACCGGGCAGACTATCATAAGCGGGATGGGTGAATTGCACCTGGAAGTGCTGACCGTGCGGTTGATTCGCGAGTTTGGTGTCGCTGCCTCTGTTGGGCGGCCTTCCGTGGCTTATAAAGAGGCTATTACCAGGGAAGTGGAATCGGAGGGCCGATTTATCCGGCAGTCCGGCGGCAAAGGGCATTACGGCGTGGTCAAAATCAGGCTGCGGCCCACAGAAGATGGTACTCATTTCCAATTCGAGAACAAAATCGTTGGCGCAGCCGTGGCAAAAGAGTATATTCCCGCAATCGAGAAAGGCATCCGGGAAGCCATGAGCTCCGGTGTGCTGGCCGGGTATCAGTTGACCGGCATTCAATGTGAGTTGCTCGACGGCAATTCGCATGAGGTTGATTCCAATGAGTCGGCCTTTCGAGTTGCTGGCTACCTGGCGCTGCAGAACGGCGCCAAGAAAGCGGCGCCGGTGCTTCTCGAGCCGATAATGGATGTAGAGGTTGTTGTTCCCGAAGCTTATATGGGTTCGGTGGTCGGTGACCTTAACTCGCGGCGCGGCAAGATAAACGGAATGGTGCCGCGCGACGGTGCGACTGTGATTGCTGTCACTGTTCCACTGTCTGAGATGTTCGGGTACGCCAACACTCTGCGGAATATCTCGCAGGGCAGGGCTGTCTTTACGATGATGTTTTCGAAGTACATGCCCGTACCCGAGGAAGTATCGCAGAAGATGTTAGAACACGTGAGATAAACGGAGGTAGCTGAAGGCTATGGCGAAGGAGAAGTTTGAACGGACAAAGCCGCATGTGAACGTCGGCACGATTGGTCATGTTGATCATGGTAAGACGACGTTGACGGCGGCGATGACGATGGTCTTGTCGCGCAAGACTGGTACCTCGGTGCGTTCGTTTGATTCAATTGATAACGCTCCTGAGGAGCGCGAGCGCGGGATCACGATTGCCACCGCTCAC
>JAUWMW010000284.1 GCA_030612965.1 bacterium | reverse complement strand
TTTCTGCCTATTTCGCGGCATATTAGATTAGATCAGAATGCGGAGGATATATGAGGTATCTACTTTCGGTGGCGGTCACAGTACTATGTGTTCTTTGCTGTGGCACAGCACACTCGCAAAGCGTTTCGCTGCATCATGTTGATGGAGCCCTTGACTCCACCCACCTGAATACAGGTGTCCCGGTTACATTCCACATTCGCATCACCGGCGATGCCTGTGCGCACGCGGGTTTTAACCCGACCGGTGGCATCGATTCTAACTAATCCTCATTCACACCCCACCAGCGGTGCTGGACCGCCGGCGAACATATAGTCAACGAGGTACACTAAGTCAGAGATATCCACCGAGCAACTGCCGTCTATGTCCGCCACGATCATGGGATCTGGTGCAGGTCCACCAGTGAACATATAATCTACTAAGTATATCAGGTCAGAGATGTCAAGGGTATGTGTATGATCCATGTCGCCAAGGGTCCAGGTGTGAAAACTGAGCACGTTGGAAGAAACCGTAACAAGCCCGGTGTCAGTGTTGACCCAACCTTCGATCTTCCACCAGAATTGCTGGTTGAATCCTAAAGAATCATAGATCCATGTGACGGACTCTTCCGTTATGGAGTCAATCACTGTCTCCATTGTGAAATCACTATTCATAGCCACACGCAGACGGTAGTAAATCGTGTCGTAAGAAAGTGAAATCAACCAAGGAGTCCATGAGAATGTTGGGACCATATCATACAAAATGGAATCGGGTGTATCTGGTGGAGCAATTAGTTCTGGTGGTTGGAATTCAGGTGTATTCACTACGAAGTGCCTGACTTCCGATGTGTCGCTGTTCCCTGATGCATCCGTAACTCGTGCCCACCAATAGTACTCTCCGTATCCCAGCTCGTGATTGGATTGGATTTCCGATGGTCCCAGCACCAGATTAGAAATACGTACTTCGTCAATCTGCCCAATGAAAGGTTGTGAGTTGGGACCAGCGGCCCCGATGTATAACGGCTCAGCGTGTATTGGACCGAACATAACATCGTCAACGCTGTCTGCTAGTATACCATTTAGATAGAACAAGGCTGTTTCTTCACCTGCATCGAGGGTTATGGCAACATATGACCACTGATCCGCAGGGAGAATGACCGAACTGAGATACATGAAAGAAGATCCTTCACCGGCGGCGAACATCACTTTCCGGTCGAAGTTGAGAAGCATTTCGTAGTTAACTGTCCGAGCTTTGCTGCCATAAGCTCGCTTCGCCATTACCGATCGAACCTGGCCATCGCCAGAAATGTCGGGGTTAACCCAAGCTTCCATAGTGACTGCTCCAGTCACCGGATCAATATCGAGACTAGGATGACCAGGGATTTCAGCGTAGCCATCAGTCCCATCAAATTCGAGCGCATAACCGAAACTTCCATCTGGTGACCAAGATGGATTGCCAAACAACTGACCATTATTACCGTAAATGCTCTCATCAGTGATCGATCCGCTGCCATGATCATCCAGGTGCCACAAACCTACAGTAGAGGCAGCATCCGGTTTCAGTACACATGCTGTCCATTCATGGTTTTCAGTGGCGCTGGTGATATTCTCTTGGACGGATATTAGACTTGTAGTGTCTGCTGTTGTGCCACCATAAACCCAGAGTACCATGGGGTTTGTATCCGTAACCGTCATGCTGAGCAACATATACGGATTGGTGGTGATACTGTCATCAGACGGAGAAATGAGGACTAAGGAAGGCGCAGTAGTATCGGGAATAACCGTTATGACAACTACCTGTGAATCGACTGCCAGTGAATCATCTATTGCCTTGAAAATGATCGGGAAATCGCCAAACTGGTTGTAGTCAGGTGTCCAGTCAAACGTACCAGTGCCGTTCTCATGATCGGTAAGTGTTGCTCCTGTGGGCATGGAGTCAGCCACAAGGGATGGAGGTGCTTGCGGATCGGGATCACTGGCAGAAACAACAAACGTCATCTGTCTGCCAACATCAACTGTATCAGGTAGAATAGTATCCAGAACAGGAAGCTGATTGACGAAGCCGATGAGCAGGGTGTTGGATGGTACGGTTGGTCCAACTTCCAATCCTCCGAAGGGGGTCACTTCCGCCCGCCACTGGTCGAAAACGTCAGTTTCCGTAAACCTGATAGTGTCGGTTCCGTGATACAGCGCCAGGATTTGCTCTGGTGACACTACGAAATCATAAACACGTGCTTCATCAATCAGGCCGATCCATGAGTAACTACCGCCGGTGGCGAAGGAACCTATGAGCAAAGTTTCATCAGTGACATCTCGTTTGCCTACGGGAACCGTAGCTGTATCGACTTCCAGCCCATCCTTGTAAAGCACCATCATACCGGTAGTGTAGTCAAAAGTCACTGCAACAAAATACCATTGGTCGATAACTAACGGTGTGGGGTCCTGTGCAATATCCCACGTACCTGCCTGTCCCGCAGTCAGTCTATTGCCCTGCGTCTGAGATGCATAGATCGCGTGCCCTCCAATCATATCCTGGCTGGAAAGGATGTGGTGGCTCGCGGCTGGATCTGTCATCTGAACCCAGGCTACCTTGGTGTACGACGACTGTGTTGGAAAGCACTCACCGGCATTGAAATAGTCATTGCCATCCAAAATATAGGCGCCGAAACCGTCTGGACCGCCAGAGGAATCGTAAGTGGGATCACTCACCGGCGTAAGATCAAATCCACTGCCGGAGAAATCCAGAAGGGAAGCTGTCCCTCCTCCTTCAAATGGCACATACAATTTCATCATGGCATTGCCGTCTTTGTACCAGGCGACCGCGGATGTGGTCGCATTGCCGGTCAGAGTATAGCTACACCACAGGTCATCTGTTGTAAGCGGGTTGACAGAGGTTGCCGACAAAGTCACAGCTTCCACTCCCGGGTCCGCATCTACGGTAAAAGTCGCAGCGTCTTCAGCAAACAAACCTCCTGGATCGGTGCAGCGGAACGTGATGGTCTCGGATCCATACCAATAGGCGGAGAGTACATCGACCGTGGCAGTG
>JAUWMW010000220.1 GCA_030612965.1 bacterium | reverse complement strand
ATCAGGTAGATGAAAATCAGCGGAGGAAAGTAGCTGAAGAATTTCCACTCGGTTTTCTTTTCGAGGAAGAAGAAGAATGACGTCACCGCCGCCAGGGCGGCTACGATACCGGCGGAGGAGGTTATCAATGACTCGGGCATTAGTTGTTCCTTCAGGTTTTGATGCGTCTGGAACGAAGGTAGCAAATGGTCGGACAAAAGGCAAACATGAGTTTGGCCGGCGCATTCTACGGTTTCCCTTTCGTCGCGTTTGTAATATATTCAACCCATGTCAGACGCGCCTCGCCTAAAGGAGAACTACACGCTATCCAAATGCTGCCGGCCGGTTCCCGACTGCGAGATCACAGGATATTACAGCCACGATGGTTTGACGCTTAAGGTACATCGTTCGAGTTGTGTCAACCTGCAAAAGGCCGATCAGGCGCGGCTGGTCTCGTTGGAATGGAAGGACATCCTGGCGGAGGATGAATTCACCCCGGATGATGACTTCGCGGAACTCGACGAACTCGACTTTCGCATCCTCAGGCATCACCGCGACCTCGGTGTCGACTACTCGCTGAAAACAGCGCGTCTGCTCAATATCGATAAGCAGACCATGTTCGACCGTCATCACAAACTGCGCGATATGAGTCTGCTCAGGCGCGTGGAGCCGCTGATTATCCAGTATCGCAAGGGCGTCGTCAACAACAAGTGGATCAAGCATCGTAACCACACGTATTACGAACTCACGAAAAAAGGCAGGCACTACCTGGAGCACTTTCTTGACGGTCCAACCAGGACGGGTGAGTGAGGACACAGTCTGAACAAAAGATGGATTCCAACGTTTACAATCTCAGATGGTCCAGTCGGATTCGCTTGCTCAATCGAGGTTGGGCAGACTCATTTGTAAGTTATCGAGACCATGACAACGGTTTACTATAGAAGCATTGAAGGAGTGTTTATGCTGCTCAGAAAAATGTTCACAGCCTTAATCGTAGCCGTCTTGCTGGCGGCCTTTGTCGGAAATGTCGAGGCCAAGCGACGAGTGCGCACTTACGGCGACAAAGAAAAGGCCAATGAGACCGAGAAGAAGGACAACGGCAAGAAGGCAGATGAGAAGCCGTTTGCCGATATGATCAAGGACAAAGTGGTCATCGAAGGACTGTTCACATTCTACCAGGACACCACCGACAACAGTTACCTGATGGCGATCAAGCCGGAGCAGTTTGAGACAATCTATCTGTGTGGCCTGACGCGTTCCGCCTCGGCCGGAGCCTTCTACGACAACGGCAGTATGTCGCGAACGTTTCCGTTCTATTTCAAGCGGGTCGGCAAGAATATCATGCTGATGGAGAAAAACCTCCGCTTCCGCGCCGACAGTTCGGCGGCGCTGTCGCGAGCTCTCCCCCGCGCCGTGTCGGATCATCTCTTTGCCTCCACCAAGATCGCATCGCTTCCGGACGACTCAACCGATGCCGTGCTCATCAAACCCGCTGACTTCTTCCTGCGCGATGTGACTAATATCGGCTATTTCCTCAACCAAACCCGCAAAACCGGGCTCAGCTTCGACAAGAGCAACAGCTATTTCGCCCAAGTGAAGTCATTCCCGGAGAACTCCGAAATCGACACCAAGCTGCATTACAAGACCAACCGACCCATCTCAGCCATCACTATGCAAAACCCGTATAGTCTGTTCCATGTTTATCATTACTCGCTGTCGTCGCTGCCGGAAACCGACTACGTCCCGAGGCTGGCCGACGATCGCATCGGACATTTTCTGACCATGTATCAGGATTATACCGACTTGGATAGTGAGACACCATACGTGCGGTACATTAATCGCTGGCGCCTCCAGAAGAAGGATACTCTGGCGACGCTGTCGGAGCCTGTAGAGCCGATTGTCTACTGGATCGAAAACACGGTTCCTAAGGAGTATCGCCGGGCAGTGGCCGAAGGGATCGAGTTCTGGAACCATGCTTTCGAGAAGATTGGTTTCAAGAATGTCATGATCGCCAAACAGATGCCTGATGACGCCGACTGGGATCCGGCCGATACGCGCTACAACGTGGTCCGCTGGATAATCAGCCCCGGGGCGGCTTACGCGGTGGGACCAAGTCGAGCCAATCCGTTTACGGGTCAGATCTACGATGCCGATGTCAGGTTTTCGGCCGACTGGGTCCGGTATATGTACAATCGCATGGAGTACTTCATCGATCCGCTGTTGTTCGATGGCAGCACACCCGAGGGCAACGATCCCTTGATGCCCGAATTCGACTACGACAGATTGGCTAATCCCCACTCTTGCTCCTATGGCGCCGAGGCAGCGATGGAGGCAGCGTTTGCGTTTTCATATCTCACCGCCGCCACCGACGATCTTGCGGACAAGGACTCGGTGTTGCAACGTTACGTACACAGCTACCTGCGTGAGGTTATTGCCCACGAGGTCGGACACACGCTCGGCTTTCGGCACAACTTCAAAGCCTCGACGATATATACGCGTGATCAGATCAACGACCCCGAGTTCGTGCGCGAGCATGGAACCATCGGCTCGATCATGGATTACTCCTCACCGAATATCGCCGGTCCCGGTAAACAGCAAGGCGATTTCTACTCACCGATTCCGGGACCGTACGATGACTGGATGGTGGAGTACGCATACACCGATTTCGGTGCTTCATCACCAGACGAAGAGCGCCACCAACTGGAACGTATCGCGGCCAAAGCGACGCAGCCATACCTGGTGTATGGCACCGACGAGGATGCGTTCGGTTGGAGCACCCGGTCGATAGATCCCTACTGCAACCTGCACGATGCCGGCAACGACCCATTGGGCTTCGCCCTGCATCGAGTGGAACTGACGCGCGAACTGTGGTACAACAGTATTAAGAACTTTGAACAACCGGGAGACCGTTATCAGAAGGTGTACAATGCCTTTCTGGGCGGCTGGCGTTCCTATGGTGAGTTGGCGATGATCGCCCCGAAGTATGTCGGTGGTCTCACCCGCAACAACTACCATATTGGCGATGCCCCGGGACAGAATCCTTTTGAAGTGATCCCGGCCGCTGACCAGCGGCGAGCGGTGGCTGCTCTGAGCGAGCATCTCTTTGCACCAGATATCTTCGACCTGCCTGACGATTTGTTGAACAAACTGCAGCCGGAGCGTTTTCCGGATTTCAAGTGGTCGGTTTACAGCGTCCCTCAGGTGGACTATCCGATTCACCAGCGCGCACTGAGAGCACAGAACACGGCGCTGGCCAGATTGTACAGCCCTCTTGTAATTGGCCGCTTGCTGAACAATCTTGAACGGTTCAAGCCGGGTGAAGACATGTACACCATGCACGATATGTTCACCGAGGTGCGGCGGGCTATCTGGGGCGAGATCGTGGCACCCGAGAATGTGAACAGCTTCAGGCGACAACTGCAGCTATCACATCTCGACCGAATTATCGGCATCTATATGAGTCTGCCTTCGCGCTACCCATCGGATGCTCGAACGCTGGCCGCCGCCGATCTGGATATTCTCGAGAGCGCCGCGCGCCGGGCAGTGACGGCGGGGACGCTTGATGAGATGTCACGGGCTCACTTCAAGGAAGTCATTCGACAGATTGAAGCAGCCAAGACGGCCAGCCGTTACTATGGATCGAGCGTCATCCGTCGATGATGCGGCTTGTGTCGCGATGATAAATGCTGCACGAATGCGGGCAGGGTCTTTGACTCTGCCCGTTTGTGTTCGTGCACTATGTGGCTACGGGGGCAGACGAGGACGTCCGCAGCCCACGAACAGGCCGGTTTTTCATTATGCCGTTTACTGCTCGGATTCAACTCCAGGAAGTTGTTGAATAAGAGCTTCATCCTACCTGGACCCTACCGGATTTGTCATGCCCGCGCAGGCGGGCATCCATCTTCGCTACTATCGTCATACCGGCGCAATCCAGTATCCAGTCTCCGCGCACAGGGTACGCCACCCTTCGACTCCGCTCAGAATGACGTTGGGGAGAACGCTCAGGATGACGTTGAGATGCATATGTGATTGACAAATATGACTAATCACATCAAACTCTATTTGCTACCCGCAAGCGGGTCCTATACGAGTATCGCGCATTTTCGTTTTCCACAATGGTCGACCAAAACGTCATGGACTATGTAGAACTTCACTGTCATTCCAACTTCTCCTTCCTCGATGGCGCTTCGCATCCCGAGGACCTTGTCGAGCGAGCTGCCCAACTAGGTTATCGTGCCCTGGCTATCACCGACCA
>JAUWMW010000088.1 GCA_030612965.1 bacterium | reverse complement strand
CCAACGAGAAAAACCGTGGGTTTGCCGCTGCCTGTAATCAAGGAGTGCAGGAGACCGAGGGCGAATTCTTGCTGTTTGTAAATCCGGATGTTCAGATGGATCCGGGGTCGGTCCAAAGCATGATGGCGCTGATACGTAACGATCATAAAGCAGGCGCTATTACGCCTCGGATGCGCAACCTTGACGGTAGCTTTCAGGCTACCTGTCGTCGGCTGCCGACCATTTACAACCTGCTGTTTTCGCGCGGTTCGGTTCTTTCGCGACTGATCGGCGCCCGCCATATCTATACCCTGCCGGATTATGCCGAAACTAAGGCTGTCGAAGCGGTAGCGGCTACCGTGCTGCTGATCCGACGTTCGCTCTTTGTCAGTATGAAGGGTTTTGACGAACGGTTCTTCATGTATATGGAAGATACCGATCTCTGCTACCGTCTCCGGGCCATGGGTTATCGCAACTACTTCGTGCCGACCGCGGGTGCGGTTCATGATTGGGGACACGGTAGTGACGCCGGACGGCTCAGACGTATATGGCGCCATCACTTTTCGGTATGGAAGTACTTCCTCAAGCATTTGCCCAATGGGTTCTCCCTCCTGGTCCTGCCGGTAATCCTGACTTTGAACATGTTGCTTACCATCATCACGCCACCTTACAGCAGGTCGGGGAGGCGTTGATCGATGCCGACTGAGATGATCCTGGTCATAGCCCTTTGTTCGCTGGTCACAGCCATGATCAGCCTGCCCCTGCTCATCTGGTGGGGCCATAGGTTTGGGCTTCTTGACCAGCCGGGTCGACACAAACGCCACAAGCGACCAGTGCCGTACCTGGGCGGCGTGGCCCTTTTCGTATCGGTATGGAGTTCGCTCCTTGTATCCACGCTTTTGTATCCTGAATGGTATGGGGACCACGCCTCGGCGCTCTTCTACGTGTTTCTTGGAGCGTTGGTAATCGCCCTGATCGGACTGGCCGATGATCTGTCGCCGCTGTCGGCCCGTGTGAAGCTGGCAGCGCAGATTGCGGTCGGACTGTTGCTGTATCTGTCCGGCTTGAGAGTGGAACTCCTGAGTACCCCGTACGGCAGTGTCGATATCGGTGTAGCGTCTTTAGGCATAACCGTGCTCTGGGTGGTGGTGCTGACCAACGCTATCAACCTGATTGATGGGCTCGACGGTCTGGCCGGGGGAGTGTCATTGATCGCCGCGGCAACTCTCCTGGTGCTGGGACATCTGATGAGTGTCGGCTGGGCGGTTGTGTTCATGGTCGGGATGATCGGTTTTCTCGTTCCGTTTCTATTCTTCAATCGTTACCCGGCCAGGATCTTTCTGGGTGACTCGGGGTCCATGCAACTGGGTTATTATTTTGCGGTTTTTTCGCTCTTGGTGCCGCTCAAGTCCTTCACAGCCTCAGCCCTATATCTGCCGCTATTGGCTTTGGGGGTGCCGATTCTCGAGACGGTATCTTCTTTTGTGCGCCGGGCCGTCAGTGGGCGCAACGTAATGCAGGCGGATCGTCGTCACCTGTTCCATTTTCTGTCGTTGGCCGGATTATCGCAACGGGGCGTGGTTCTGGTGTTCTACCTGATGGGGATCGTCTTCTCTTTGTTCTCACTGGCCATGTTTCTGTGGAACCGGTTGATAGTGCTGTCTGTTTTGGCCGTTTTTATGGTTGTAATTCTGACGGCGTTCTTTATTTTAGTAACCGGTGTATCCTCGCGCTGGCGTCGCAAATGACAGTCGGCGGCAAGAACCATCGAGCCTGATAAGACTTGGATCGGAACGGTATGGTCGACAGACCTTATTTAGAATTTGAGCGGCCGCTGGTCGAGTTGGAGAAGAAGATCTCCGACATGAAAGATTTCTCAGTCGGAGAGAGTATCGAGCTGGACGGTGAGATCGCGTCCCTGGAAAAGAAATTGGCTCGACTTCGCGAGGACGTCTATTCCCGACTGACGCGCTGGCAACGTGTACTGTTGTCTCGCCATCCCAAACGTCCCTACACTCTTGATTACATCAGAATGATAACCACCGATTTCGTGGAACTTCACGGTGATCGCTGTTTTGCCGACGATCTGGCGATGATCGGTGGGTTCGCCAAAATCGACAACCAGCCGGTACTGGTGATTGGTCAGCAGAAAGGTCGTGACACCAAACAGAAACTGGCCCGCAACTTCGGCATGGCCCATCCGGAAGGGTATCGCAAGGCACTTCGGCTGTTCAAACTGGCCGAGAAGTTTGAGATCCCGATCATCGTACTGATCGATACACCGGGAGCGTACCCGGGGATCGGTGCCGAAGAGCGTGGTCAGGCCGAGGCGATTGCCCACAATATCAGAGAGATGGCCCGACTGCGAGTGCCGATTGTGGTGGTTATTATCGGTGAGGGTGCGTCCGGAGGGGCACTCGGTATCGGCGTTGGCGATGTCGTCATGATGCTTGAGTACGCCTGGTACTCCGTTATTTCGCCGGAAGGCTGCGCCGCGATTCTATGGCGTGACGCCGCCAAAGCACCGGAGGCGGCCGAGGCGCTCAAGGTGACATCGGATGATTTGATAAAGCTGAAAGTGGTCGACAAGGTGATCAGTGAACCGGAGGGTGGTGCTCACCGAGATCCAACCGCGACTGCCCAGTTAGTGAAGAAAGAAATACTGGCTGCTCTGAAGGAGTTGCAGACCAAGCCGGTCGAGCAACTTCTGCAGGACAGACTGGCCAAATACCGAAGTATCGGTGAGTTTGAGGAACGCTGAGGAAACAAGTCAATGGCGCTGTCAAGTCAATTGCTGGAGAAACTGGTTTGTCCGAAGTGCAAGGGGAAACTGAGTTACCAAGAAGATGAGAATCGTCTGGTCTGCGAGAACTGCCGGCTCGCTTACCGAATCACCGACGACATACCGGTGCTGCTGATGGACGAAGCAGAGAAAATCGATTAGGGAATAATACATGAAGCTTTCTAAATTCTGCGACGAGACACTGGTGCAATTCGACCTGAAGGCTACCGACAAGACTGGTGTGATCGAAGAGTTGGTTGATCTTGTTGCCCGTTCCAATATGGTCAAAGATCGGGATCAACTGCTACAGGATATCAAGGAGCGGGAAAACCTGGTCACAACCGGTGTTGGCTATGGGGTGGCTTTTCCGCACGCGAAAACCAGATCGGTCAAGGGGATCGTGATTGCTTTCGGACGAAGCAGCGCTGGTGTGGACTTCGACGCCATGGATCACAAGGCTGTACATCTGTTCTTTCTGATCGCCGCTCCTGAGGACGCCATCGGTGCGCACTTGAATGTGATGGCGCGTCTGTCTTATCTGATGAAACCGGAGGAGAACCGCAGGAAACTCCTGGAGGCCGCTTCGCCCGGAGATGTGCTGGCTCTAATTGATGTCGTCGAGTAATCAGGGTCTCGTTCTGAGTGGCGTCTGCCATGTTGAACAGGAAATCCGGTCTTTCTTATAAGAGTTGGCGAGTTGTTCATCTTGCTGTAATTCTCATTTTTGTAGCTACCCTGATACTCGAGTTGCCGAATGTCAATCAATTGATCGGTGGCGCGATCATCGACACGGCTTACTCTCCCTTTTTCAAGATCCGATCGACAGTCCGGGACCTGGTCGGCACCAACGAAGAGAATCGATTACTTCGAGACTCGCTGGCCGAGGCGTCCTTGAGAGTCGTGGCTCTGGAGGAAGCTGAGCGGGAAAACTCCAGGCTGCGATCGATCCTTGGGTTTGAACCACCACCCGGGTATCGTCTGTTGCCGGCCCGGGTTATCTCAGTGACCGGAGAACCGCTACCGGTGTCCGCCGCCATTAACATGGGGATCGAGGATTCCGTGATGGTCAATCATCCGGTCATCAACCAGGTTGGTTTGGTAGGGCGGGTGCAGCAGGTGATGCCGGGATACGCCAAAGTACAGTTGTTGACCGACCCTCTCAATCGTGTCGCCGGCCGGGTGGCAAGCAGCCGCGAGATGGGCATCGTGCGCTACTTACCATCGGAAGGTATGATTCTGGACGATTTCCCTAATCAGGGAGCCATCCAGATAGGTGATACCATTTTGTCGTCGGGACTGGGGGGTATCTACCCGCCAGGCCTGAGAGTTGGCATAGTATCGGATGTTCGGCGGCCGGAGAACAAGCCTTACTCGCTAATCAAGCTTGAGCCGGTGGTCAGCTTTAGGACCATCGAAGAACTCTTCATTCTGATGCCGGAGGGTCCATGACGCGGGTGATCCCATTCATACTCTATCTTTTGTTGATCGCCCTGCACGGGGTGATGCTAAGGGGCATCACGACAGTCTTTACGGCTGAGATCAATCTGGCCGCCCTCATCGCGCTGATGGTGGCTGTCTACAAACCGGAGTTAGTGGCGACTTGGTTCGGCCTTGCCGCCGGTCTCGTGCTGGCCGCCGGGATGCCGGATCTCATCGGATGGCACGCGCTGTGGCTGGCGGGGCTGGGACTTCTCGCCTATCACGCTCGTGAACGGCTAAACCTCGACTCTCTATATGCCAAGCTGTTGCTGATACTGGGCGGTATACTCCTTCACAATATTCTGGTGCTGATTACCTTTGGAGCAGAAGATTTTTGGTTTCTTCTGGTGACCGCCGCGCTGCCGGGCGCCGTTTACACTACTCTGATAGGGTGGCTTTTCTTTCTGGTCAAAGAAGGTCGCATCACCTGGACCAGAATTAAAGCTCTTTTCTGACAATCGGATGCCACTGTCAACTCTCAGCCTCAAGTATCGCCAGGCGACAGCTCTCTTAATTGTGCTGGGTCTGCTACTGGTGATCGTCGGCTGGCTGGTGAAACTGCAGATTCTGAACTACCGTGAACTGGCCGAACAGTCCGAGAACAATCGCATCAGAGTACAGCCGCTGGTGGCCGGTCGTGGTGTGGTGTACGATCGGGAAGGGCGCATCATAATCGATAACCGGCCCTCTTTCACAGTATCTGTCGTGGCGTCTGAGGCAGTTCGGGACACGACGATACCGAACCTGGCTGCGGTGATTGGACTTGATACAAGCGTGGTTCAAAAACGCCTCCGGAAGAACCTGGTCAATCGTTACCAACCTGCCCCGATTGTGCGCGATGTTCCGTTTGAGATTGTGGCCGTAATCGAAGAGCAGGCAGGCCGTTTCCCGGGAGTGAGCATCCAGATGGAAGAGGTAAGACGTTATACGCCCGGTCTGGGTTCCGAGTGTTTCACCGGTCACGTCGGTGAGGTCTCCGAGGAAGAGCGACGGCGTGAGGGTGCGGTCGGTTATCGCCTGGGTAGCATAATCGGCAAGAAGGGGCTGGAAAAGCACCACGATGCGCTCCTCCGAGGGCGTGAGGGGACGGCCTATATCGAAGTTACTGCATCCGGCCAAAGCCGGGGACTGTACGAAGGGAAAGCGCCCACCCCCGCCGTTGCCGGCGCCGACCTGGTGCTGACGATCGACAACGATCTTCAGCGCGAATGTGTGGCGGCGCTTGGAGAGTACTGCTGTGGCGCTATTGTCGCCATGGATCCGCGTAGCGGCGAAATCCTGGCCATGACATCCTATCCGGGGTTCGACGCCAACATTTTCTCCACTGTCATACCGGAAAGTCTTTGGCAGAGCATAATGCAGGATACGACCCATCCGCTGCTCAACCGTCCCATCAGTGGTCTCTATCCGCCTGCTTCCACCACCAAGCTGTTGACCATCGGCGCGGCGTTGGAGGAGGGAATGATCAGTGCGAATACTACTCTGAAGCCATGCTACGGTGGCTTGCAATTCGGCAATCGCTATTTCCGCTGCTGGAAGCCGGCCGGACATGGCAGCCTTAATGCGGTCGGTGCGATTGAACAGTCCTGTGATGTGTACTTGTATCAGGTGGGATTGAAACTCGGTATCGATCTGTTGAGTCAGTACTTCGATAAGTGCGGCTTCGGCCACGTCACCGGAATCGCTCTACCGGGTGAGGAGGACGGTCTCAACCCCAATAGCGAATACTACGATAAGCGCTATGGTAAGAAAAAGTGGAGCCGGGGTTTGGTACTGAACAATGCAATCGGACAGGGAGAGATACTTGTCACGCCGTTGCAACTGGCTCAATTCTTCTGTGGTTTGGTCAACGACGGCATCGTATATCGTCCGCGACTGATTAAGAGCATTCAGTTTCCGGGTGGCCAGCAGGTGATTCCGTCCAGGCAGATGGTCAGGAAACTGCCGTTTTCATCAGGAACACTGGAGTTGTTGCTGGAAGGGTTGCGGCTGGTAGTTGAGGGCGAGCACGGCACGGCACGTGGTTTGAAGAATAATCTATACAGCCTTGGTGGGAAAACCGGCACGGCGGAGAACCCTCATGGAGACAATCATTCCTGGTTTGTCGGTGTAGCGCCGATGGAACGACCCGAAATCGTAGTCTGTGCTGTTGTCGAGAACGCAGGGCATGGTTCGGAAGTGGCGGCGCCGACTGTCAAGCGGATTATTGACGTCTATATGAACAAGAAGATGAACCCGCAGCCAGTGGCCGGTCTGTCTCACGCGGAGGGTAACTGATGCTGAACTACCGTGATCTGGACTGGCGCATAATCAGCGCGGCTTTGTTCCTGTCCATGATTGGCATCCTGCTGATCATGTCGGCACAGCACTATGCCGATTCAGCCTACAGCCAGAGTTTCTATCTTCGTCAATCGCTCTGGCTGTTGATTGCTTTAGTCGCCTTTGCGGTGGTTATCCATCTGCCTTTGAGGCTCTTTGATGTCAGCGCCTATCTGTTTTTCGGAATCACTTTGTCTCTGCTGGTCCTGGTGCTGCTGGTCGGCAGTTCGCGAATGGGCGCCACCAGGTGGTTCTCTTTTGGTCCCATCAACCTGGCGCCGTCCGATGTGGCCAAGCTGGCCGTGGTACTGGCTCTGTCACGGTTCTTTGCTTACACCAAACTGCCGCCGGCTTCCAAACGTCGACTCGCCTTCACTGCGATTCTGACTCTGATTCCAGTGATGTTGATTTTGAAACAGCCGGATTTGGGTACTTCGCTGGTGTTTTGGATTATTCTCTTTGCTTTATGGTTCTGGTCGGGTTTGTCGCCGGTTTACCTCATACTAATCCTGTCGCCTTTGGCAAGTCTGGTGGCCGCCTCGCACTGGCTGGCCTGGGCCCTGTATTTCGCAGTACTCCTGACCTTTCTCTTTCTTTCGCGACCGGGAATGTTGTTCAGCGTCCTGGTGGTGGTGACGAACCTCGCCTTCGGTGCAATCACACCATACATCTGGAATCGAATGGCTGATTACCAAAAGCTGCGAATGCTTACCTTTCTCGATCCTGGTCGTGATCCACGTGGCGCCGGATATCAGATCATCCAGTCCAAGATTGCTATCGGCTCCGGCGGCGTTTGGGGGAAGGGCTTGTTGTCCGGCTCGCAGACACGTCTCGATTTCCTGCCGGAACGGCACACCGACTTTATCTTCAGCGTGTTAGGAGAGGAGTTTGGTCTGTGGGGTTCGTTGCTGGTGATCATGCTATTCGGAGTGATTTTCTATCGCGCCATCCGGATTGCGACCAGATGTCGTTCGCGCTTCGCCTCCAACGTGGTGGTTGGCGCCGCCGCGGTGCTTTTGTTTCAGTTCTTCGTTAACATCGGAATGACCCTCGGATTTATGCCGGTGACCGGACTGGCGTTGCCGTTTCTGAGCTACGGCGGCACCTCGTTGGTGTTGACATGGGCGCTGATCGGGCTGATCGTCTCCGCCGACTACCGCTGGCAGGAGTACTGAGGGTTGTCTGACAGAATCGTTTCGCCGGGTTTTGACATCGACACAGTCGAGATTGTGCCCCGACAATTGCAACTAAGCCCTGATCCAATGACGGTGGGTCAAACCGACGGTTCACACCTCCGCCTGCGGCGGATGCAAGAACCATCGGAACATATCTCCTCGTGATCCTGATGAATAACCCCTCTTCATCTCGGCTTGGCCTGCCGCCGCTCATGCTATTGGTCTTCGGCGCCGTCTGCCTCAGTTTCGCAGCTATCTTCGTAAAGATGCTCGGCGTCAACGTCATGGGCCCGACCGCCATCGGTTTCTGGAGAGCTATCCTCGGGGCGGCGATTCTGTTCGTGTGGGCTATCGCGGCCAGGCGAAGGCTAATGATGCCGCGCGCGATTTTCGGATGGTCTCTGCTGGCCGGGTTTGTGTTTTTTCTGGATCTTTTCTTTTGGCATCGCTCGATCATCTACGCCGGCGCCGGCATGGCCACCATCCTGGCCAACATCCAGGTTTTTGTAACGGCTGCCTTGAGTTACCTGGTGTTCAAGGAGCGGCTGTCGATCAAGTTCTTTGGCATCGCCCTCAGTGCTATCGTCGGAATAGGCTTGCTGATTGGAATCGGGAGCGACGTTGAGTTTTCACGTCAATACATAACCGGTGTGATCCTCGGTCTGGCCACCGGCTTCGTGTATGCGTCCTA
>JAUWMW010000093.1 GCA_030612965.1 bacterium | reverse complement strand
TTACGCCTCAATCACCGTCAAGATCCATGACGGCAACTGGCGGCCGTTGGGGGCGATCTGTGTGGAGGTTCTGAAGCAGCTTGACATAATCGGCAAGATTGAGCATTTTGACTATATGAAGAAGCATGAGCAACCTTACGTACGTAACGCCCAGAAGATTGTCACCGAGCGGATAGTTCCATCCTTCAGGCTAAGAAAAGCGTGATGGCGGTTTCGTGTCATACTTCTCTGTCGCTCGGGCATCTTGGAGTCGAATACCATCGCCGCTGGGTCAAAGACGCGACTTAAGCCACTCTCCTTCGCTGCTGGTCCGCAAACTGGAACCATCAAAAGGAGAGAAAGGTGATGAGAAAACGTCAACCGGCGGAACCATACCGCATCAAATCAGTCGAACCGATCAAGCTGCTGCCGCGCGAGGAACGCGTGCTCAGACTTCGTCGAGCCAACTATAACATCTTCAAACTCGACGGCAGCGATATCTATATCGACCTGTTGACCGACTCCGGTACCGGGGCCATGTCATCGCGACAATGGGCCGCCCTCATGCTGGGAGACGAGACCTACGCCGGGGCGTCATCGTTTCGCAAGTTTGAGAAGACGGTCAGGGAGATTTTCGGCAAGCGCTTCGTGATCCCCTGCCACCAGGGCCGCTCGGCTGAGAATCTGGTCTTCACGACCATTCTTGAAAAGGGAAAGTTCGTCCTCAACAACACCCATTTCGACACCACCCGCGGCAACACCTTGCACAAGGGTGGCATCCCTCTTGATTTTCCCTGCCCGGAGGCGGACTCCGACGACCCGCTGCCGTTCAAGGGTAACATGGACTGCATACGGTTGGATGAGTTCATTCACGCCAAGGGGAGTGAACAAGTAGCCGTGGTCATTATGACCATCACCAACAACTCCGTCGGCGGCCAGCCGGTGTCGATGGCCAACATCAAAGAGACCTCCGCTATCTGCCGCAAACACCATATCCCGTTCTATTTCGACTGCGCCCGGTTTGCCGAAAACGCCTTCTTCATCAAACGTGACGAGGCGGGTTACCATGACAAGTCGATCGCCGAGATTACCACCGAGATGTTCTCCTGTTGTGATGGGGCTATGATGTCAGCCAAGAAGGATGGGTTGGCCAATATCGGTGGGTTCATTACGCTCAATGACGAAGAGTTGTACCATCGCCTGGCCGAATTATTGATCCTCGTGGAAGGTTTTCCGACCTACGGCGGTCTGGCCGGACGTGACCTGGAAGTGTTGTCCGTGGGACTGCACGAGGTGATGGACTACGACTATCTGGATTTCCGTATCGACCAGGTGAAGTACTTCGGTGAGAAGATCAAGGCGGCGGGGATCCCTATAATCGAACCGACCGGCGGTCACGCCGTCTTCTGCGATGCCGCCAGGCTGCTGCCGCACATCCCGCCGGGACAGTTTCCCGGACAAAGTCTGACAGCGGCGTTCTATATCGAGGGCGGGGTGCGCGCATGCGAGATCGGCTCGTTGATGTTTGGCAGCATCGATCCGGACAGTGGTAAGATGACGTATGCCCCTCGGGAACTAATGCGGATGGCCTTGCCGCGACGGGTCTACACTAACTCGCACTTTGACTACATAGCAGAGGCGGCCGAGAAGATCGTAGCCGGGAAGGACAAGCTGCGGGGTTTTGAGATCATTCGGGAACCGGTTTTCCTGCGGCACTTTACGTGCGATTTGAAAGCGCTGAATGAAGAGACGGTGTTGGCCGACACATAAATGTGTTTTTCGCGCTCCGCGCGCTCCTCATGTCACCCTGAGCGGACAGGCTATGTCGCAATTGTATGTTCCACTGGTTCCTGCGTTCGCCGAAGGTCCGCCGCGGCGGACTGACCTGCTGAACCTGCGGCGTTTTCCCCCGCCGGTTTTATATATTGACGCCCATCGCGGCCCGGCCTAGATTTTCGGTCTATGAAGAAGTTTTTCAGGACAGTACTTGTTCTTATCGTCGTAGCTCTGTTTTCCGTGGTCGGCTACTACTTTTACGACCGCTTCAGAGAGCGAGGCATTGAAGAGCGGATAGCCGAGATCGTTCACGACGAAGATCGCCGTGTCCTTTCCGACGAAATCAAGGGCTACCTCAACGATCCCTCGCCGGAAGTACGCGCGCGTGCCGCCTTAGCCGTTGGCCGTATCGGCGGCGAGAAGGCAGCCAAGCTGCTGTTTGCAATGCTGTCCGACGAATCGATCGATCTGGCTACCACCGCCGGTTTCGCCCTGGGTTTGACGGGGCAGGCAGATTACGCCGGGCCGTTGTTGGATGTTGCTTTTGACCTGCCCTCCTCGGCTGCCGCCAAAGTGGTCGCGTCGGCGGGGCGACTGGCTGACAGCACCACGCCGCAAGTCCCCGAACGACTGGCGGAGTTTCTGGATCATCCGTCACCCGATGTTCGCCAAGCCGCCTGCTACGCGATTTACAATGCCGACGCCAAGTCCCAGGCGCCCCAGCTTATCGCTCATTTGAGCAAGGAATCAGACGAACTGGTCCGAGCCGCAGGTCTTTTTGCTCTGACCCGTATGGAGGTCAAGCAGGCCACCGATCTCTTTGTCGACAACCTGGCCGACCCCGACCCGTTCGTGCGGGCGGTGTGCGTCCGAGGTCTGGGCTACTGCGAATCCTCGAAAGTCCATCACCTTTTGCAGATGTCACTTAATGACGCTAACCACAATGTTGTCGCCCAGGCAATCGCCGAGTTGAGCCGGAAGAAAGACAAGAAGGCCGTGGCACAACTGGCTAAGAGAGTAGAAACCGAACAGGATGAGAAGCTGCTGGTGGCTCTGTTCAGAGGCTTGCAAAAGCAGGACAACAGCCAGGCCGTTGACGCTACCTGGGAACTCCTCGAACGGGAACGGTCGGCTAATGTCGTTGCTGCTGCTGCCATCTATCTGGCTGCCGTGCGCAAGGACAAGGCGGTCAACCTGCTGGATTCGCTGGCGGCCGAACCCGATCCATTTCTTCGCGCCTCCAGTGCCGAAGGGTATGCTCTGGTCGGCCACAAGAATGTTATCCCTCGGCTGGCCGGTTTGTTCAGCGACGACGATCCCATAGTGCGCGCGGCCGCCTTTGATGGCCTCAATAAGATCGACAAATCAAACCAGGACTACTACCTCAAGAAAGCGCTAGCCGATCCCGATCGCGTCATTCAGGGGCTGGCTATTGATTGTATTCAAAGTGAAAAACTGATTGCCTACCTGCCGCAACTGACCGGCATGATGTCCACGGCGACAGCAATTGATGTCGATCTGCGCCGCTCACTGGTACAGACAGCCCGCACTTTTCTGGAACAATCACCGGAAGACCCGGACGTCGCACTCATCTTGATCAACGCCCTGATGGATCCTGAATACATTGTCAGACGTGAGGCGGCGATAATCTACAAAGACCTGTTGGGAGAAAACCGCTTCCGCGTGGTGCCACCGGCGCCCACTCGTATCAAAATCAGGGACATCCAGCGGGGATTCGAGAAGTACCAGCCCAACCCATACGCGATTATCACCACTAACAAGGGTGAGGTTGAGATGGAGTTGTTCTTTGATGTCGCCCCGCTCACCGTGCTGAATTTCATCGAGCTGGCCGAGAGCGGCTTTTACGAGGGACTCGTATTTCATCGTGTGGTGCCGAACTTCGTGGTGCAGGGTGGCGACCCCAGAGGCGATGGTTGTGGCGGCCCGCCGTACATGATCCGATGCGAGTATTCGTCCGAGCCGTATCTCCGCGGCACGGTCGGTGTGGCCACGTCCGGTAAGGACACCGGCGGCTCGCAGTTCTTCATCACGGTGTCACCGCAGCCTCACCTGGAAGCGCGCTACACTGTATTTGGCCAGGTGACGGCGGGGATGGAGGTCGTTGATCAGATAGTCCGAGGCGACGTCATTGAGAAAATCATAATCGAGGAAGGCTGATCATGAGACGTGTAACAGTGCCGGCGATCTGTGTGGCGGTCATGGGCGCTGCCGGTTCAGCCGCCGCCCAGTCCGATGCTATCGATCCGCAGGCGCTGGTTGAAACGATTCTCTCAGTCGACAATCGACAGCGCGAGCAGATACAGGATATAGTTTTCGACGCCGAGTACATTGAAGGCGAGACCGGAGGCGACGGTGAGTTCCATCAGAAGGTTCGGATCGTCAAGAAGACCTATATCAAGTATCTTCCCGACACGGTTCTCCTGTATGAAGAATACCTCGAGTTCTATGAGGACGGTGAGTTGCAGGACGCTGAGGCTACCGAGAAGGAAGCGGTGGAGCGTAAAGAGAAGAAGATCAAACGCAAGTCAAAAGATATCTCCTGGCCGATGCTGACCCCGTTTTACCCGGACCAGGCAGCGCACTATGACATCATCTACGAGGGTGTGCCGGAGGATTCTATCGAAGGTCGCACCTGTCATCATTTCCGAGTGCGGTCCAAAGAAAAGGACACTCAACACATACACGGTGATTACTACTTTGACGCCGAGTCGTTCCAACTGGTGCGGGTTGACTTCACGCTGGCCAAGCTCATCAGCAGCATCATGTTCAAAATGAAGCAGTTGGACATGACGGTTCGGTTCGGTCCTACCCTTGATGGTTACTGGTTGCCGCGACAGTTTGACATCGCGGGCCGGGGCAAAACCTTGTTTTTTATCGGCGCGAAATTCGCCGGTACCGAGTACTACCGCAATCCGCAGATCAACACTGGTATCGATAGCGCCTTATTCGAGGAGAACCATGGCGAACATTGACGGAAACTTCAGGACCAAGGTGGTGCCGGTGGAGATACCTTCCGACGCCAACGTGATATTCGGAATGACGCACTTTATCAAGACGGTCGAGGATCTTTACGAAACTCTGGTGACGTCATCGCCGACGTTGAAGTTCGGCATCGCTTTTTGTGAAGCATCCCAGCAACGATTGATCCGTACCGACGGCAACGACGAGGACCTGATCGAGATGGCCGCCAAAGCGGCCTTCGACGTCGGCTGCGGACACAGTTTCTTCATCTACCTGCGCGATGGCTTCCCGATCAACGTCCTCAACCAAATCAAGAACGTTCCGGAAGTGTGCCGGATCTTCTGCGCCACGGCCAACCCGCTTCAGGTAATCGTGGCTGAAACACAGCAGGGCCGCGGGGTGCTGGGGGTGGTCGACGGTGAGACGCCGGCCGGTATCGAGACCGAAGACCACAAGAAGGAACGTATGGAGTTCTTGCGGAAGATCGGGTACAAGAGGTAGGGGCGGCAAGCCACTCTTTCGCGCTTCGCGCATTTCGTGGGCGGCAGACGTCCTGAGGCTGTACCAAAAGTTCGTTTCGCCGGGTCCCGAGATCGACGCAGTCGAGATTGTGACCCGGCGATCTTTCCAAACGGTTGCGGAGAGTACGCTTAAGGAACCGGCGGTTCTCACGACCTCCTATGGATGTCGAAGGAACCACCGGAACATGCACTTATGGGACAGCCTCTCCTCGTCTGCCCCTTGATTACCTTGGATACGTCCTTCCAACGGGCAGACCGGGAGGTCTGCCGCGCACAATATCATGGGTTCTTGGAAGGCGAAACGGCTTTATGACACAGCCTGTTCGGTCTTGGTGGGGTAGCAGTAGGTAATACTCGGTTTAGCCCCTCACCCTTACCGGAACCGCTTCAGCTTTTCCAGTAATTCCGCAGCCTCGCCTTTGGACAAACCCTGAGATACCAGTTCGTCCTTAGTCGGAACGAAGGTCGCGAGCGACTCTTTGAGCACCGACAGTTCCGGGCCGGAGAAGGAAACGCTGTTGAGCACGAAGTCCTCAAAAGCCTCGTACGCCATCGGGCAGACGATCTTGACCATGTCGGCCATGACACGAGCGTACTTGCGAATCTCTAACTGGGCGTGTGCATCCAGCCGCAGCTTCAGAAAATGAAACAGATTGTGCAGGTCGATTTTCCAGTACCACTCGGTGTAGAGTGACAAAGGCAGACTGATCCGCGCCAGTTCGCGGGCCAGGCCATCATCGACGAAACCGTGGTAGCTCTCGTACGCGCCGCGCTGCGACTCATTGAGGTTTTCTACCAACCGTTGCCGAAGCGCCTCCGGCGCCAACTCGTCGGAACGCCCCTGTTTATTGACTTCGGACTGGCGGCGGATGTCGTCGTCTGAGGGAACGTAAAACTCCTCCTTCATGATCGAGTAGCGGCCGGAGAGTTCGTTGACGTTAGCGGTGCGGTGACGGATCCATTGACGAGCAACAAAAATCGGCAGCTTGACATGAAACTTGAACTCCACCATCTCAAACGGACTGGTGTGGCGGTGGCGCATCAGGTAGCGGATCAGGCCGCGATCCTCGGAGGTCTTTTTGGTGCCCTCGCCGTAGCTTACCCGCGCCGCCTGCACGATTGCGGCGTCGGAACCCATATAGTCGACCAACCGCACGAAACCGTGATCGAGCACGTCGAACTGCTTGTCGAGTAGTTCGTCTGCCTGCTGAATATGCGAATGCGCCAATCGGACCTCCATGGTTTCAGTCAAATATATGAACGCTGAGTGGCGCGGACAACCACTTTGTTAAGATCGTAGAGCGTTGCGATGCTTGTGGGTGGCACCCTCAAACTGGTTTGGGGGTGATCCATTCTCGCGGTGCCGATGAAATCCAACGGCGTTCAGTGAGAGGCATAGAGGTAAGGCGCACGAAGCGCAAAGGACAGGCTTGCCTGCGTGCCCGCCATCCGGGCGCGGCTACCGACAGATATCGGATGGCGGGTTCGAAGACGGACCCACCCTACTTGATTGTTGCTTTAATGTGATCGTTGCGGCATAATTGGCTTGAGGTAGCAACAAAGCAAGGAGGTTCTGATGCGTTTTCTCTGTTTGATTCTCGCGACTCTGGTGGCAGTAATGCTGACCGGCAACCCCTGTTCGGCCGCCGTCGGCGACACCCTCAGATCGATTTCATCACCACATGTCTGTCCTCAGGGACTGGCTTACGACGGTAAGCATCTGTGGAATGTCGACCGCAAGTCGGATATGATCTACAAGATAAACGCGAAGGATGGCGCCGTTCTGGGTTCGTTTCCGGCGCCGGGTTATGTTCCTCGCGGTCTCACCTGGGATGGATCGGCCCTGTGGTGCGTCGATGCCGAAGAGGAATCGATCTACCGCATCAACCCGAAGACACAGATAGTGGAACGGACGATCTACTGCCCGGTGAGCGACCCAACCGGACTTGCCTGGGACGGCGAGTATCTCTGGATCGCCGATGCCAGGGGCGATGAACTGCATCAGATCAGTCCCGAAGACGGCACCACGATCAAATCAATACCGTCGCCGGCCGGCAGTCCATGCGGTTTGTGCTTCGACGGCACGTACCTCTGGGTATCCGATCGGTCCAGGAACATGATCTACATGGTGACGGTCGACCACGGCTCTGTTATTGTCTGTTTCGATTCTCCGGCGCCGCACACCTGGGGTCTTGCTTTTGACGGTGAAAGCCTCTGGAATGTTGACTATCAGACCGACCGCATCTACCAACTCCGAATCGAGGATGACGCCCCCTTCGTGCGCTCCGACGTGAAACGACAGTCACTCGAATTCACCCACCAGGTGCGTAATTTCGGCCCCGACACGGTCAAAAACCTTGACGTTTACCTGGCCGTGCCGGAGAGCCGTGACACCCAGGACTTGCTCGGCGAGCCGATGTTTGAACCCGTCCCGAAAGACTTCCAGTCCGATCAGTGGGGTCAGAAGGTGGCGCACTTTGTGTTCGAGAACCTGGGACCGGCCGAATTCGCCACCGTTACCATGACGGCTGACATCGACCTGTACAAGACGCGCTACTTCGTGTTTCCGGGGAAGGTGGGCAGGTTAGAAAACATTCCCGGCGAAATTCGAGACAGATACCTGGTGGACGACACCAAGTTCTCCATCACCGACCCGGTTATTCAGAACGGCGTCAAGGAGGCCGTCGGTGATGACACCAATCCCTACTGGATCGCCCGCAAGATATTTGAGTACCTGATCGACAAACTGGAATACGAACTGGCAGGCGGCTGGAATATCGCCCCCACCGTGCTCGCG
This sequence comes from bacterium, assembly GCA_030612965.1. Lineage (GTDB taxonomy): Bacteria > Zixibacteria > MSB-5A5 > GN15 > FEB-12 > JAJRTA01. The sequence continues at coordinate 209 of JAUWMW010000093.1, read as the reverse complement.
CGCGGCAACGGCTCCTGCTCCGAGTACAGTTTCGTGTACATAGCCATGTGTCGCGCTGCCGGGCTGCCCGCTCGGTATGTCGGCGCGGTGACGGTTCGCGGCGACGACGCTTCCTACGACAACGTCTTCCACCGCTGGGTGGAGGTCTATTTGCCGAGCTACGGATGGATACCGGTTGACCCTTCCGGCGGTGACCACGCCCGGCCGGC
>JAUWMW010000089.1 GCA_030612965.1 bacterium | reverse complement strand
AACGAAGCGATCAATTCCCCCTATCCGGTGGAGTTGCATTTCATCTATCGAGAGAATCCAGCACATCTGGGGGTCAACGTGGATTCGCTCAACCTGCCCGTCTATGAGTGCAGCATGGGCTGGATGGGCGTGGCGCCGTCGCGTACTTTTGTCGTCACGAATTACGGTGGTGATAATCCGATGCCGATAGAAATAGTCTACGAGTCCGACTATTTCACGGTCTGGCCGGATACCGGAACCAGTTCGCAGGGTTTCACGGTCTCGGCCAATTTTCTCGAACTGCCGGTAGGGGATTACCTGGATACCATCATGATCGTGGCCCCAAACGCCGACAACTCACCGCGCTACCTACCGGTTAGCTATCAGGTGCAAGCGGCCACCGATACGCCGGAGATTTTCCTGCCTATAGATCGGTATGTCATTCCGACCCAGGAGAATGCAGGCCCGACGCCGCCGGTGGCCACGGAGATATGGAACAAATTCGGCGGCTGTATGGAGTGGGAACTGGTGGATAATATCCCCTGGCTCTACCCGGAAGTACTTGGTGGCAATGTTCCGGCCAGCTTCAGCTTCAATTGCAATTCATCGGGTTTCCCCTTCGGTGAGTATGAAGACACACTCCTGATCACGGCAGCGTCGGCGAGTAACAGCCCCGACAAGATCTCGGTGCGGATGCGGGTATGGCGGTTCCATGGTGACAATGACTATGATGGGATCATCATGATTACCGACCTGGTCTATCTGGTGGACTATATGTTCAACATGGGCCCACGCCCCGAACCAGAACTACGCGTCGGTGACCTGACCTGTGACCTGCTCATCGGAATTGAAGATCTGGTCTACATGGTTGATTACATGTTCAACGGCGGACCAATCCCGTGCGGTAATCCGTACTAAGACGTCTGTTACCAGTTGTCTGCGGCGCCGTTCGCTATCGCGAACGGCGTCTTTGTTTATGGTGCGTCCTTCACAGCCCCTGTTCAGCTTTGATACCGTTGGCCGATAACCTGTTATACCTTGACAAAAACCGCCTTTCGGATAAGTTGCGGGTTGTCTATCGGCAGGCCAGCCGGATGGAGGAACGGAACCAAGCCGGTTTTGGACAGTTACAGGATTAGACGATACACCGTTGCTTGGAGAGCTTGATGAAATCGTTTTGCACTATCAGATTCTCTATCCTCACCATTACCACGCTGCTGATTCTGGGCCTGGTTTTCACGCCCACTCGGGCCGAAACCGACTGGGATGATGTGCCGGCGTCGGTGATACATCAGAAGCTTTGGGAGGGCAAAGCGTCGGCTGCGCTCGATAGAGAATTCGCGCGCCAACTGGTCGCCAGGGCGCCGGTGGAAAACACCCAGACGAACTACGATGTCTTGTTTTACGACGTCGGTATCCGAGTTAACGATACTACTGAGATTATCTTCGGCATCGTCAAAATGGTCGCCGCGGCAACCATCGATGAAGTCGCCGAGGTGCAGGTAGACTTTCTCGACGGGATGATCCTCGACTCGATCCAGGCGTCAAGTGGTCCGCTGGCCTTTTCACGCCTGGACAATGTCGTGACGGTTTCGCTGGACGCCGTGCGAAACAGCGGCGAACAATTCGAAGCGACCTTTTACTATCACGGCCATCCCACCGAGGGTGGATTTCAGGGGTTCTCTTTTGCTTATCGCTATGACACGCCCGTAATTTCGTCTCTCTCGGAGCCGTATTTTGCGCGTAGTTGGTGGCCATGTAAGGATCGCATGGACGACAAAGCGGATTCGATGGATATCGCTATCACGGTGGACACCGCCTTCTACGCCGCCTCCAATGGCATCCTTGATTCTACTGTGTCATACGGAGCCAACGCGCACACTTTCTACTGGTCGGTGCGTTATCCCATCGTCACCTATCTGTTTTCGGTAGCTATCTCCGTGTACACGGTCTGGTACGATGAGTGGGTTTACAACGCAGGACAGGATACGATGCCGATCATTCACGCCGTGTATCCCGACAACTACACCTACTCGCTTACCAAATACGACATTACTCCGTATGCTCTCACTGTGTTCAGCGACAAGTACGGTCAGTATCCGTTTGCGAACGAGAAGTACGGACACGCCAACTTCCAGTGGGGCGGCGCCATGGAACATCAGACCATGAGTTCCATGAGCGGCAGCAGTTTCGGCTTTTCCGAGCGGGTGGTAGTGCACGAAATGGCCCACCAGTGGTTCGGCGACATGATTACTTGTCGTTCCTGGGGTCATATCTGGCTCAATGAAGGCTGGGCGTCGTACGCCGAGGCGGATTACTATCTTGAGAAAGACGGCTGGGCCGCCTACCACGATTACATGAACGGCATGGCCTACTCCGGCGGCGGTACCATCTATGTCGAAGACAGCGACACCTCTGATGTCTGGAGTATCTTTCACGGCGGGCTGTCTTACGACAAGGCTGCCTGGGTGATCCACATGCTTCGTGGCATGTTGGGGAACGAGTTGTTCTATGACGCCGTGGCGGCGTATTACAACTCGCAATTCCAGCACGGTGCTGCTATCACAGAGGACTTTCGCGATGTTTTTGAGGCCGCTACCGGTCAGGAACTGGACTGGTTCTTTGAAGACTGGATCTACGGCGAATATCGCCCGAACTACCAATTTCGCCATATACAGGAACCGTCAGACAGCGGCGGATATGATCTGTACCTCCTGGTGGAACAGATACAGACAACCGAGCCGCAGGTGTTCCGGATGCCGGTCGATTTCTTCTTCGATTTCTCGGCGATACCGGATGACACCGTGCAACTGTGGCCTGACCGGCGACGCATGGTGTTTCAATTCAATCTTCCCTCCAGCGTCAACAGTATCCAGTGCGACCCAGCCGGGTGGGTGCTCAAGTACCAGTCGCACGAGCCATGGCAGTTGCATTTTGTATCGGTGGATGAAGACCTCGCCGGCGCCACCCAGTACTTTCCTTACCAGGCCGGTCTCCGCGCCATAGGCGGTTCCAACGACCTGACTTATTCGCTGGCCTTAGGATTGCTGCCTAACGGCTACAGTCTGGACAGCGCCGGAACCATCTCCGGCACCACGCCGGACACCGGGCAGTTCACCTTCACGGTTCGCGTTGACGACAATTTCAGCAATCTCTTTGATCTGGTTCCGTACACCATCAGGGTGGAACCGACCCAACTCATCCCGGGAGATATCGACCTCAGCTTCACCGAAGTCGATGTTGCTGATCTCATTTACCTCGTCGACTATATGTTTGCAGGCGGTCCCGAACCTCCGGAGATGAACCTGGCCGACGTCGACGGCAGTTGCGGGATCGATATCGGTGATTTGGTGCTTCTGGTCGATTACATGTTCTCCGGCGGGCCGCCACCGGTGATTGGGTGTGTCGTCAAGAAAATGGAGTGGCCGGGACCGCTCTCACAGGACGGCCGCTAAATAGCTGCACCATCGCGAACCTGCGAACAGAATCCACCTGAGCCGGAGCAGTAGGGTACTAAGGTTCCTGTGATCCTGCCTCGGCAGATCTGGGACAGACCTGCCCTCGGGAGTCAAAGTTTTGTTTGGCTTTTAGCCCTCAAACACGTATAATCGGGGCGAGTTGATCGATCGTAAATAGTACCCGTCGTCAGGGGTCTGAGATGGAAAAGAGCCCACGCCCGCACAGATTTCATATCACTACCTTCGGCTGCCAAATGAACTTGGCGGACAGTTCGACCCTGGTCTCGATTCTGACCGATAGCGGTTATCAGCGGGTGCCGGACGAAAAGGATGCCGACCTGATAATCCTGAACACCTGTTCGGTGCGGGACAAAGCCGAGCAGCGGGTCATTGGGCGGCTGGGTGAACTGCGGCGATACAAGCAGGCTCGACCCGAGGTGAGACTGGCTGTGGTCGGCTGCATGGCCCAGCGATTGGGAGAGAAACTGGTCGAACTGGCGCCGCATGTAGACATCGTCTTAGGCACTGACCGGCTTTTTGAACTACCTCAGGTGCTGGCACGCTCCAACGGATCAGCGGCCGTCATGACTGCCTTCGGTCAGGAGGAAATCGACGATTTCTCGCCCGTCAGGGAAACCGAGTACTCCGCGTTTGTCACTATCTCACGTGGCTGTGACAACTATTGCAGTTACTGCATCGTTCCCTTCGTGCGCGGCGGCGAGAGAGCCCATTCGTCCGATCATGTGGTTGATTCCGTCAAGAGGTTGGTCGATGAGGGCGTGGTTGAAATCACTCTGCTGGGGCAGAACGTCAACAGCTACCGGCACGGCGATACCGATTTCCCTCGGCTGCTCAGACGGGTGGCGCAAGAAACCGAGATACCGAGAGTGCGGTTTATGACCTCGCACCCCAAGGACCTGTCTGACGAGTTAATCGAGGTCATGGCCGCCGAACCAAGAGTGATGCCGCACGTACACCTGCCGTTGCAGTCGGGATGCGATCGTATCCTGGAGAAAATGGGACGTGGGTACACGTTGGCGCACTATCGCAACATCGTGGACAAACTTAGACAGTCTCTTTCCTACGTGTCGCTTACCACCGACCTGATCGTCGGTTTCCCCTCGGAGACACAGCAGGAGTATCAGCAAACCCTTGACGCCGTCGAGGAGATACAGTTCGACGCGGCCTTCATGTTCCGATACTCGGTACGTCCCGGGACGGCTGCCGCTCGGTTGACCGACGATGTCGATGAGGCGGAGAAAGTCCGCCGCCTGTCGCTCTTAATCAAGCTTCAGCAGAAGATCGGGTCTCAACGTAATCAACGTGAGGTGGGACGAATACGCAGGAGCTTAGTGGAAGGTGTTTCACGACGTAGCGATGAGTACCAACGTGCTCGCACTGAGGGCAACAAGACCGTGCTATTCGAAGCAGCCGACCTGCCTCCCGGCTCGGTGGCGTCGATACGGATCAGTTCGGCTGACGCCTTCACGCTGCATGGCGAACTGGTGGAGTCATCGTAATGCTTGACGGCATCTATTCAATGCTCTTGCCGCTCCTGACGGCCCTCTTGATTGTTTTTCTAATAGTACGACTGCGTTTTTTCGCCGATGGAAATATCCCCGGACGGTGGTCATTTGTCGTTGGCGGCGCTGTCGTGGTTGCGGCAGCCCTTTGGCAGACAGTTGAGACTTCTACATCTTATAGCGAATGGTTCGTTGAGACTGCCTATTATTGGTTGGACCTGGGTCAGTGGCTGTTGCTGGTGGGTGGGTTGTTACTTATGGCGGTGGGGCTGTCGTTCTACTCCGACCATTGGCAGACAAAGGGAGAACAGATCGAACTGCGCGATCGGCGTCTGTCGGTAATGGAGAACCTTCAGCGAGTCGCCCGAGAACCATACCAACTCCTGCAACTTCTGGATATCTCACTCAAGGAAATCCTGAGCGAACTACCCGACTGCGCCGGCGCGGTCTTCCTGCTCAATCGGGCCCGCCGCCAATTGGTCCTGACGGCCTCATCCGGCCTGACACCGGAAGAAACAGCCCTCCTTGAACATTATCCCTTCGGTCGCAACCTGGTCAGTCAGACGATTGAGCTTGGCGAACCCTGCCTGACCGGTGATTTCGAACTGTTTGACCGCGACGGCAAAATAACTACTTCACGATTCCGGTCCGCACTGATGCTGCCGCTGGTATCATCGACCGAAAAGATCGGTCTTTTTGTACTGCTCAGCGAACCGACCCAGTCTTTCTCACCCGGTGAGGTAAGGTATCTTTCGCCGGCCATTGAATGGTTGGCGGAGAAGATCAAAACGGCTCGCCTTACCAGGGAGTTGGCAACCGCCCGCAACCAGGTCGACCATCAGCAGTCACTCCATCACGACCTGACAGCGCGGTTGAATACGGCGACCGAGGCCTTTGCTTCGGCGGAAGCTGCGGAGTCTTTCTGTCGCTCGATGGTTGGGCTTCACGGTGCTCAATCAGTACATCTGGTAGGACTGGTGAACGGAGGACTTCAACTGCTGGGCGGGAGTGAGCCGCTTTCTGACCTCACCGAAAACTACAAGACGGCGCTTATAGATGCTCTCGACCGCAGGCGACCACTGATTATCAATCAGGAGGCCGCAGGCGAACAGGATAAGGCATACATTGCTCACTCCAGTTTGCTCTATCCGATCGGCGACCACGGCCGTCTCGACGCATTGCTTTTCCGGCGTGAAGGCGGTCCCTTTAGAGTCTCTGAGAGTGACCTCAAGGCGATCAGTTTGTTCGCCAGGCTGGCCCGAGCCGTCTTAAGGCAGAGCGACCTGGCCCGAGTTGATATCACAAGGCGCAAAGGCTTCAACAAAATTCTCGGACTGCTGCGCTTCGACGGCAACGAGCCTCTGGAAATGAAAGCCGATCATCTGGTAAAGCAGGTAGGTGAAATCCTCCCACCTGGTTCCTCGATCGTTGCCTTTACGAGGCAGCCCGATGGCTCTTTTCGGGCGCCCCTGGATGACGATCCTTCTGCGTTTGATATCCTCCCCGGTGAGGGTATCGTGGCCGAGACTGCCACCGGCGGAGAACCAGTGTTCGTCCGCGGCCGCGCCCAGGTAGTCAAGCGCCTGGAGGAGTTCCAACTGTCCAATAGGGAGGCCTGCTATCGGTTGCTGGGTGAGACCCAGATACCGGCTCTTATGGCGGCCTTTTCTCTGATGGGCTTGGATGGACTCATCACCGTGGTTCTGGTATTTGTAACCGACAGTCCCGAAAGTGAACAGGGGGAGTGGGAACGCCTGTTGACCCTGGCTATGGGGTTGTATTCGATGCGCCTCACCATGGCCGAACTTCGCCGCACGCAGACCGCAGCGCTACCAAAGGAAGTCGGCGGAGCTTCCCTCGGCGGGATTGTGAATCGACTGAACAACCACTTATCCGCCCTGATCGGTAACGCTGAGCTTGGAATGGCTCGCGTTGATCTGCCCGGCGAAGTACGGCATCATTTCGAAAGCATCGTGGTCGAGGCGGAATCGGCCGCTCAATTCGTACGTCACTCGTTGGGACGACCTGCCGAGAAGACGACGGCGCCCGGCGCGACTGAAGCCGGAGCCGAAGACATCAATGAGATCGTTATGACATTCCTGGGTCGGGTGCGTATCTCGGACAATCTTTATATGGTCGGTGGACGACCTCGCGAAATCTTTGCTCGCAGCTATCCGGTAGCGCCGATCAGATGTCCGGCCTCGGCGGTAGCGGCTCTTTGTGCTGAGGCGGTCGGCCGGCTGGCGTCGGTTGCCCGTGAGGATGAGGTTCTTACAATCGCCGGCTATCTCATTGATAAACACGTGTACCTTGATCTCTCCAGGCATGGTCGAGAGCAACCGGCAATCGAACAGATTGCACGGTTCGGCGAGTATGCCTGGGCCGGCGATCTGACCGATCAATTGACCGCAGCCGAGTTTTTAGCCCCCGTGATCGGACAACCCTGCCTTGTTTGCCTCGATCAGAGGGCCGCTCAACTCTCGTACATGTCGTTCAAATTCCCGGTTAGTGAGCAACCGTCTCAGCCTGACCGTCGGCTGCCGGGCAGGCTGAGATTGCTGGCTATTGACGATCAGACGGTCATTCTGGATCTCATCACGGCCATGTGCCAGTCATTGGATTATGAAATCAAAACGGCCCGATCGGGAAACGAAGGCCTGAAGCTGGCTGAACAGAACGAGTTTGATATCATTCTGACTGATCTGGCCATGCCGGTGGCTTCCGGACTTGAAGTGGCCAGACGCCTGAAAGAGATCGCCCCCGGCGTCCCGGTGATCCTGGTAACGGGTTGGGAGGTGACGCTCCAGCCGGAGCAGTTGCAGGCAGCCGGCATAGTCCGTGTCCTGCACAAACCGTTTCGGATCGAACAACTCACCGAAATCGTCCGCTCAGTGACTGCCGACCGGACAGTCAGTTAGTATCCTGTTTCAGGACTACATTCACACCGTCTTGTGCCCGGCAGGAAACCGCTGTCCTGCGGGGCATATCGGTCATCAGCAATGACAAGTGCAGCGTTTTTCAACAGCCTGATAGCAGATTCTCCTCCCCTGCGTTTCCCGGCAAGTAAACCATTTGTAGTGGCTGCCGATACTACCGTAAAAAGAGAAAACTGTTCGCGTGAGACCATGAACAAAATCGACATCCTCGAGCAAATTCGCAACAACGAGAATCTCCTTTCTCTGCCACAAGTGCTCTCTGAGATCCTTGAAGAAGTAGGCAAAGATGATTTCACTGCCGACTCGCTGGCCAGGATAATTCTCAAAGATCCATCGCTGACCGGACGGATCCTGAAAATGGCCAACTCCCCGTTTTACCAACGCGTCGCTGGAATCAAAACGGTTCCTCAGGCCGTGTCGGTGCTTGGTGTCACGACAGTTAAGTGCCTGGCCCTGTCCACATCAGTATTCAACCCTGACAGAATTGCCGTCGCCTCGGGCGTTGA
>JAUWMW010000360.1 GCA_030612965.1 bacterium | reverse complement strand
TTGCAGATCGATGTTTACACTGTAGCCGGCGAACGGATCAAAACGGTCATACGCAATGACCCACAGGATGAGCGCACCGGGATACAGCAGCGAGAAGGGGAGTTCCTTGCCGACTGGGATTTGACCAACGAGTCCGGCGCCGATGTTGCATCGGGGGTTTACCTGGTGTATGCACGCCTATTCAATAATGCGAAACGTGGCGTTCTGCTGGCTGAAGATCACACCAAGCTGCTCGTTGTTCGATGAAGCTACGGCCGCGATTGATTAGCAGGATTGCGCTGTTCTCGGCCCTTATATACGTTCTCTCTTATGCGACATCATATCTGCCGAATGTCAGCTTCGTTTTCTTCATAGTTTTCGCAGCCGGGTATCTGTGGGGTACACAGGCGGGCGTACTGGTCGGTCTGCTCGGTATGTGGCTGTGGAGTTCGTTCAATCCGTTTGGGCCGGCGGCGATTCCGCTCATGGCGGCTCAGATGATCGGCGCGGCGGCCGGCGGCATCGTTGGCGCATTGTTTCGCAGAAGATGTAACCACGCGGTGGATCAAATCACGTCGTTGCAGCTAATCGCTGTCTCGGTCCTCTGCACGGCAGTTTTTTATTTGCCGGTTAACACGGTGGACGCCTGGCTGTATCAGCCGTTTTGGCCACGTTTTGTTGGCGGATTGCCGTGGGCAGCGATCTCGCTGGTGTCAAACGCTGTAATTTTCCCTTTGCTTTTCGGCGTAGTGGTCCGTTTATATGGCCGGGAAGGCAACCTTGAATGATCGCACGCATTTGCATACTGGCCGTTGTGACAACGGTTCTCTTCTCCGCTGTTTCGGCGCAGGAGGCTGACTCGACCTATGCGGATACTTTAGTGGACAGCCTGCCTCCGGTGTTGCTGGATAGCGTTGATATCTCTTCGCCGCCGGGTGACAGCCTCACCGACACGAGCGCAGTTGGATTGAGTTTTGATGAGCGGTATGAGCGTTACCGTCAGGAGCATCCAGAGCGGATCCCGGCACTGTCATACTTTGACAGCCTGGCCCAGTACTTCACTTCTCCTCGTCTGAATCTGAGAGCGCAGCGCGACCGCTCAATCTATCATGATGCCGGTGACTACTTTCGATTTGACCCATCTTACTTCTCGCTGGATCACCAGATCACGCCGATGCGAAAAACAGTGCAGCCTTTTGGGCTGTCAGGTGATCGGCTGAATCTGGTTATCAACCGCATGAGTGTGCATCCTTTCGATCATGTTGTCGAACCGGACGGATTGGTGGACCTCAATGATATGCCGACAGCCTTGGATCACGGTTTGTACGTTATGGCTGGACCGGTCGGTCGTTTGTTCGGCGGGCGGCAGGTAATCGCTAGTTTGGTAACGCTCCCCAGGAGACCGAACGGCAATGAACCCGTGACGGCGATACTTGCTGACAAGGGGGACGTGAGCTACTCATGGGTACGGGGGCGGTACTCGCGACGGTTTCAGTCAGGCAAGCAGATCGATGCCTCGATCGGTTATCGAGAGTCGGAGGGTCCGTTCTTAGGCAGGGAGGACGATGGCTACCATTATGTAGGTGATTTCTACTTCCCG
>JAUWMW010000230.1 GCA_030612965.1 bacterium | reverse complement strand
ACCGAGCCTGAGTGATTACCGGCTGGGCAATGACACGGCGAAGGCGGGTTTGTCAATACCACAGATCACGCCTATTTTGTCGATTACATATTCACCGAAGGACCGCCGCCGGAGTGTCAATAGGGACGGCGCAAGCGCACGTCGGTTGACGGCTTACTACGCTTTTGCTGCCGCTGACCCTCCGGTCTGCGCTAATTTCTTCTTCTCACCCCGCAGGAGCGAAATCTTCAAAGCCGGTGGGGTCACCAGGGTGGTTATGATAACCATAATGACAACTGCCGAGTAGGTGCCTGCGTCAATCACCGGACGACCATCAAGCATCAGCTTGGCGCCGATACCGGCAAAGATTAAACCTACCTCACCGCGTGGGATCATGCCGAGACCGATGGCAATACGATTGGTCTGCCTGTCGAAGATAGCCAGTGAGCATACCTGCTTGCCAAGAATTGCAGCCAGTGTCATCACCGCCGCAAAACCCAGTATTTCTATCTGCGCGAAAGTGCTCAGCTCGACCATCATCCCCATCCGTACGAAGAATATCGGTACCAGGAAAACTGCAATAGGTTCGATCAGATGCTCTATCGTGCGCTCACCCTTTTCGCGAAACTTGTGATAGTGCAACTCATCCAGTATCAGTCCGGCCGCAAAGGCCCCCACGATCGGGGCCAGGCCTACCTGACCGGCCAGGTAGGAGAGAGTGAAACAAACCAGCAGACAGAACGATAGGAACACGCCTTTGCCTTTCAGTCGGACAGCGAACCTGAAGTAGTGCGGCAGGACCCAACCACCAACGACGATGGCGCCGACAATGAACAAGACTGCCTTGCTGATAATCCACAGAATCGCCCCGGAGGAGATACCATCCCCCGCGCCGCTGTTAATGGCTGTAATTATCCCCGCCACAACGGCCAGAATCACCAGTCCCAGGATGTCGTCGATCACGGCCGCCCCGAGGATGATTTTCGCTTCGCGCGTCTTTATCTTCCCTATTTCCTGCAGTACGCGGGCCGTAATGCCGACTGATGTGGCGGTGAGGGTTGCGCCGATGAAAATATGCACGTAAATCGATTCCTCCGGCAGGAAAAGATAGCTGACCCCCCAGCCCAGGAAGAACGGTACTACGACACCAAACACGGCAACCATGAAAGAGGCTAGGCCGACTTTCATCATCTCTTTGACCGATGATTCGAGGCCGACCTCAAACAGCAGAATGATCACGCCCAGTTCGGCCAGAACCTCCAGTGTTACGTCATGTTTGAACGGTTCCAGAAAATCAATGCCAACCAGGTAAAGATTGCCGATCAGCATACCCAGGATCAATTCCCCGAGTACGGCCGGTTGTCCGAACCGCTCAAAAAGATCGCCGCCAAGTTTGGCGACCAGGAGTATTATGATCAATTGCAGCAACAGCCCCAGCACCGGTCCGGCATGACCACTTTCATCGTGAGTCGCTTCGGTTACGGCAGGCTCACCGGTGATTTCAGTCGGAGATCCAAAGGCGAGGCCGAATACCAGATAAACTGCGAGGATCGCCATCAGCATTATTGTTCGTCTATTCGTCAGGATGCGCACGTTTCCTCCGTAGTCGTAATAGTCCTTCCTGGGCTCAGAATTCGCAGCAAACTACAAGGCAACCCCGGGACCGGCAAGTTTTATGTAGACGGTTGATTGGTCACTCCGGGCCTGCGATTTACTGAGGTGAATTGACGAAAAGCAGCCTCAATCTCAGTTCCGGCCGTTCAGAACTTGTTGACAAAGCTCCTCCTGCACCATCGGAGCGATTCTGACGTTAGGGTGCTGTAAGACGACTCGCCTGACAGCCATAGAGTTCAATAGCAGGCGTCGGGCGGGGTCGCCCGACACCACCGCCGGTTGAGGGGTTTTTCGACACTCCCTTCAGAATCGGTAACATCTGTCGAAACATAGAATAATGGCCGTTTGATGCGGCTGAGAATGGAGAACTAACGTCCAACAGAGAATTGTCTTATGCTTGCACTTGTCGGCGCTTTAGTTGTTATCGGTTCGGTTCTGGGCGGTTTCATGTGGCACGGCGGCGAGGTGATGGCCCTAAATCAGCCCAACGAGGTCCTCATCATCGGCGGCGCAGCCCTGGGTGCCCTGATTATTGCGACTCCCACGGCAGTGCTGAAGGCGCTGATAAAACAACTCACCGGTATTTTCGGGGGAGGCTTTACAAAGAAGGACTACCTCGATGTTCTCGTGATGATGTTTGAGGTCTTCAACGTGGCCCGCCGCGATGGTCTGGTTGGGTTGGAGAATCACGTCGAACATCCCGATGAGAGCGAAATCTTCCAACGCTACCCGAGATTCCTGAAGAACCACGCAGCCATGGCGTTTTTTGCCGATACTATGCGTGTCATCATCTCAGGCGCGGTCCAGCCGCATGATCTGGAAGACCTGATGGATTCCGACATTGAAGCCATGCATGAAGCTGAGATGGAGCCACCAACAGCACTGAATACTACCGCCGACTCGCTGCCCGGCTTGGGAATCGTGGCGGCGGTGCTGGGCATAGTGCTCACTATGGCGAAAATCGACGGCCCGCCAGCCGAAATCGGTAATAGTGTAGCGGCCGCCCTGGTCGGTACCTTTCTCGGCATTCTCTCCTGCTATGGTTTCGTGGGTCCTCTCGCTGTCAGTCTCAAGCACCGCGTGAATGAAAATAAACAGTACATCACCTGTATCAAACATGGTCTCCTGGCTTTCAACAAAGGTGTCGCCGGCGTTATTGCGGTTGAGTTTGCAAGGCGATCACTTTTTGAGATCGTGCGCCCTGGCTTCCTGGAACTTGAAACAGCCTGCAACGAAGCCAAGAGAAGGTAAGTCCGAATGGCCGATGGCAACGAACAGCAGCCTATAATAATCAAGAAGATCAAGGGCGGCCACGGCGGTCACCATGGCGGTGCCTGGAAGGTTGCCCTCGCGGACTTTATGACGGCTATGATGGCCTTTTTCCTGGTTATGTGGCTGGTCGGACAGAAGCCGGAGGTGCGCGAGGCGGTCGGTGGCTACTTCCGCGACCCCGGCAAGTTTCAAAAGGAGGGTGCGTCCGGCATCCTGAGAGGTTCGAGTTCAGTCATTCCCAGGGTCTCCTCCGATGTCGGCTTGAAGTCCAGGAAATCGGAGAGCGACAAGGGCCCCACCGATGTCGAGCGCAAGCAGATGGGTAAGGCGGCTAAGAAGATCATCGATGAACTCAACAAGCAGGAAGCGTTCAAGCGTCTCAAGAAAAACGTCAAGATGCAGCTAACCTCCGAAGGGCTGCGGATCATCCTGAATGAGTCGGAGAACTCGCCGGCCTTCTTCGAGCCCGGCTCAGCCAAGCTGCTTCAGAAGAGCGCCGTCATTCTGATCACCATCGCCCGCGAGTTGGGCCAGTTGGACAACCGGATTGTGATCGAAGGCCACACTGATGCTCAATATGGGGGAAACAAGATTTACACCAACTGGGAGTTGTCGGCCGACCGAGCCAACTCCGCTCGTGAGTTGATGGCGGTCTCCGGGCTCGGTGAGGACCAGATTCGTGAAGTGCGCGGCTATGCCGATCGCTTCCCTATGATTACGCACAATCCCAACGACGCCCGCAACCGACGAGTCGCCCTCCTGGTGCTTTACCGCTCCACCGAAACTGCCTACGACCAGCTCGAAGTCGGCAGCGACCTGATGGCCGAGATCGAGGACGAGGGGTAGGTGGCAGGGTGGCAGGCCACCTTTCATGCACTTCGTCCATTCCTAACCGACCCCACAAGAGCCATAGGGCAGGGATCCCTGCGATCCTGCCGACCCGAACGTCGTGCTGAGCGCAGTCGAAGCATGACGTACCATTGTGGGCGTCTGTTGCACACCGAGCGTTTTGAAAGTCCCCTGTTGAGGAACCTTCCAAAAACTATCGGGCGGTGGTTGTTTCTTTGCTGTGGGCGGCAGACGTCCTCGTCTGCCCCTTGATTACTCTGGGTACGTCCTTCAAATGGGCAGACCGGGAGGTCTGCCGCGCACAATATCATGGGT
>JAUWMW010000128.1 GCA_030612965.1 bacterium | reverse complement strand
TTCGGTTCCGATGCACCCATTGAGCCGCTGAATCCGTTGGCCGGCATAGCGGCCGCTGTCCGGCGGTCACGACCGGGACGACGTGACCTCTTCTATCCGGAACAACGTATCACGGCGGCTCAGGCCCTGAACCGGTTTACTGTCGGGCCAGCCTTCGCAGCGGGACAGGAACATTGCCGGGGCTACATCTTACCGGGCTATCCGGCCGATTTGGTGGTGCTCTCCGATGATGTGACGCGGGTTGCGGCCTCGGCTATCGCCCGGATCGAAGTATTGGCCACGATAATAGACGGCAGGGTCAAGCACTGTGTCGGCGGACTGAATCTCTGATCGCACCTCTCGCTAGGACTTGTCATGCCGGACTTGATCCGGCATCCAGTGGCAAGCCACTTTTTCGCGCTACGCGCGCTCTTCATGTGTGTAGTCCCCAGGTCTTGGAGACTGTCCGCAAAGGCGCGATTCTTGTTCGCGTAGCGGCGGCGCTTGTCTCCACCGGTCACAAGTAGTGTTCATTGGGGCCACGCAAGTCCGCCCCCTACGCGGGACCGCGGCAAAGATGGTGCGTTATTCGGGTGGTGTCGGGCGACCCCGCCCGACGCCTGTCTTCACACGTGATGGCTGTCAGGCGAGTCGCCTGACAGCACCTGAGATTTATCGTTCGCGTAGCGGCGGCGCTTGTCTGAGGCGGTCACTACCGGGAGCTATCGCTGATTTCTCTGTTGAACAAAACGGTCGGTCCATACGTTTAGTACTGTGCGGGAACTTGTTGGGACGGAAGGTGGATTATGCCATTGTTAAAGCATGATACTCCCTGGGTGGTGCTGACGTTGTTGGTCACCATCTTGTCGGGATGTACGCCCGGGCCGGTAGATCCTGTGCAGCAGTACGGTGACATTTCCGGGTACATCAGGACCAGTGAGTCCCACAAGGTAATACCGGGGGCGGTCGTAGTCTGCTCCGGACAAACCTAT
Source organism: bacterium (assembly GCA_030612965.1). Classification (GTDB taxonomy): domain Bacteria; phylum Zixibacteria; class MSB-5A5; order GN15; family FEB-12; genus JAJRTA01. The sequence continues at coordinate 5,802 of JAUWMW010000128.1, read as the reverse complement.
AGTGTCTCCCGGTCCGGTATTTACATATTCAAGGAGATTCCTGAGGGGTACCACGTGCTGACGGTGGAAAAGGCCGGGTTTGACGAGTATACTGCCCTGATCCATGTTCTTGACAACACTGTTCACAACGTCTATATGACCAGGGTCGTCGAATACCGCGACATTTCCGGACACGTCTACCTTGATAACAGCATTATACCGGTCCCCGACGCGGTAGTAGTGTGCGGCAGCGTCTACGACACAACCGCCACCGACGGCGGTTTTCACCTTCCGAATGTTCTGGTCGATACGCACGGGCTTTTTGTTTTCAAAAATCACTACGTCTCCTATGAATCGCGCATCACCCTTGAGAGTGACACGACCGTTGACATCTTCATGGCCAGCGCTCCCATGGGCGGGGTGGTGACCCATCGAGTGGATGGCGCGGTAGCTGATGTGCGAATAGAGGTTGCAGAAGGAGTAGCGTATTCGGCCGGCGATGGGTATTATCGGCTCCCGGCAGCACCGCGAGGGACGCACACGGTAGTGATTACCCATCCCGATTACGATTCGCTGACCCATCAGATTACCATCGTAGCCACGGAGAACCGGCTCGACCCGGTTCTGACCCGATCGATATGTGACACCCTGCCGGTGGTTGAGGATGCGTCGATCGCCGATTCCGATCTGGATGGCTGTCTCGATTGCCCGGCTTGGGGAGATGCCGACGATAATTTCGGTGACTCCGAACTGTTGAAGCTGGAGTACTTCCTCCGATCCGAAATCGGTCCACCTCGAGTCACCTATGACGCCAGAACCCGATTTCTGATAGGTTTGCCACCTCTGCCGGAAAACGCTGGCTATGAGAATATGTCAGGCGTAAGGCTGGTTCTTTATCTCGCCTCCGAACAGGTGCGCACGGAGTATGTATCAGTCAGGACAGTTAAGCAAGGCGGTCCCGACTGGACGGAGAACAGTGTAACCTGGTCCGACGGACCGGAGTATTCCGCCTTGCCGTATGCAGCGACACTGATCCAACCCGGCCAACAACTGGAGGTCGAAGTAATGCCGCTCTACGATACCAGCGACGAACCGCCCGGTCTCCTGTTGCAGAAAGAAGAACTGGGCGAGGCCGACCCGCCACAGCGCCTGTCTTTCTGGTCGAGCGAGGCTGGTGTGGAAAACCAACGACCGGTGGTAATCGTACGGTATTCGTATTAGCCCTGGTGACCACCCCGCCGGTGGGTGGCCCGGACGTGCGGGCCTGTTGATAAAGTCCCTTTGGTTGTCATTGCGAGCGACCGCAGGGAGCGCGGCAATCTCATACTGTATGTCGCCCAATGAATTGAGATTGCCACGTCACTACGACACGAGTGTCTTCGCTCCTCGCAATGACGGCTCTCGGGGTTTTTCAACAAGCCCGTTCGTCCGGGTTTCGTGGCGAGCGTTTGGAAAAGGCGGCAATTGATGGTGGTGTCGGGCGACCCCGCCCGACGCCTGTCTTGACACATGATGGCTGTCAGGCGAGTCGCCTGACAGCACCCAATACTGGTGAGACCACGGTCTCTCGTCCGGACCTTGGCAAGGCAAAACGTTCTTGGCGCCTTGGAGGAAGAGCAGACCGGGAGGCCTTCCGCCCACTGAGAACCATAGTTGACCGTCGAAACTTGAATTTGTATACTGTGGCATGACAAAATCAACCGGTAAAGCCATGCTTATCCCCACGGCGGTGTTGCTGGCCGTAGCACTGTTGAATGCGGCCTGCGCTAGTCGTTACCGCCTCGATTTGTATCTCACGCTGGCGGAGAGTCGCCAAAGCATTAGTGTCGAATCAACACAGTATGTGATGGATGCGGTTATCGGTGATCCGTACGACGACGACAAAGTGGTGGTTGGTCCGGGCAATGTCGCGGTAGTCACTATCGGCACTCGAGGAATGCGGGTGGAGGGCCATCAATGGAGCGCCCTCGGTTTCGATGAGTACTTCCACTGTCAGATTTACCTGCAAGTACCGCCCTGGCCCAAACTTGACTCCTCGGTTTTGATCGATCGATCGCTGGTTCACATCCTGGGTCGATATGAATTGCCCATTGAAGAAAGAGTGTTTTTGCCCCACGAGGGTTACTATATCATCGATTCAGTCACTGACCGCTCGATCTTCTTCACGATCGATGGCGCCTTTACCAACAAGACCGGAGACCAAATCGAATTCGACGGGCGCATCAAAGTCAATCGCAACCGTTAGCGCCAGGTACCACGCTACCAACTCTACTGGTTCTCCTTCAGCGCCTCGCTGAACGTTTGGTAACCCAGATCATCATACAAGCAGAATAGCACCCGTCTCAGATGTTTTGACAGCGGCTGGTAAGCCGTCACCACTTTGGTCATGACGTACGCACATGCCGTCATCGGGAAACCACCCACACCGGTGCCGAAGGCAGGAAAGGCGATCGATGAAAGCTGCAACTTCTCGGCGACATTCAATGAGGCGATGGTCGCTTGCCGGATCAGCCGGTCGGAAGTGCGAAGATCCTGCCCCATAACGGCGGCGTGGATGACCGCCTTGACGGGAGGCCGCCCCGCTCCGGTACTGACCGCCTCGCCGGGCATAATGGGCCCCTTGTTCATCGCTTCCTCTTCGATTACGTTGCCGCCGGCACGTTTGATGGCGCCGGCCACGCCGGCCCCCATCCAGAGTTCATTGTTGGCGGTATTGACAATCGCATCGACCTCGACGCCGGTGATGTCCCCCTTGACGACCTCGATTTCAAACGACATTGGGAACCTCGGTTCTATTGAGAAACCTTTTTTCAAACCACTCGAAGGTTCTTGCCACCATCCAGCCCACTAGCCCACCGAGAACGGCGCCCACGAGAATATCACCGGGATAGTGAACGCCCACAAAGACTCGGCTCAGGGCTATCAACGAGGCTGTGATGATCAGGTAACGGCGCGTTGCCGGCACCGTCAGAGCAAACAACAAGGCTTGCCCAAAAGCATTGGCGGCGTGAGCCGACGGCATCGAATAGCCGCCGCCACACCCAACCAGGAGATGCACCTGCTCCGGGAGATGACAGGGTCGGGGGCGTTCGATCAGTCCCTTTAGTACGTTGGCTGCCAGTTGATCGGTCAACAATAACGCCACAGCCGAGAACAGAACCAGCCAGCGCAGTCGGGCATTACCGCGCCAGAGCAGGATAGCCATGGCCGCGCCGTAGGAGACACGCAGAAGCTGATCGGAGGTGATGATCGGCATGATGAAATCGGTGACCGGATTGGCCAGTTGCATGTTCATGAACAGGAACAAGCCACGATCAATAGCGCTTAGCATTTCAAGCATAAGTCTCGGGGTTCCCTTTCAGAAAACGGGTCAACTGTCTTCGCGTGGGAGCGGCCGAACGAGCACCGGGCTGGGTACATTTGAGCGCGGCGGCGGCGGCGCCGAATCTCAAGCGCTCGGCCATGTCGAAACCGTTCAACAATCCATACAGATAACCGGCGTGAAAACTGTCGCCGGCCCCGGTGGTGTCGACCGCCTCGACACAAAAGGCCGGCTGGCAAAAGATGCGCCCCTGCTCGTATCCGGTGGCGCCTTTGATGCCCTCGGTAACGACGATGCTTCCGGCGCAGACCTGGGACAGCCTCTTTATGGCCCCCTTAGCTGATCTGGTACGAGTAAAGGGAAAAGCGAAAGCGTCGGCCACCACCAGATGATCCACGAGAGGCAGTATTGCCGAAACATCATTGCGTATGGAACCGATATCGAACGAGACCGTCGCCTTGTGCCGCCGCGCCCAGCGGGCCAGCTTGAGCGCGGCCTCGAGGTCCCGCCCATCCAGATGCACCAGGCGCGGGATGGGAAGGCTTGATGTTTTCAGATCGTTGGGTCTAATGTGAATCCGACGATAGAGCGTAATTGTACGCCTCCCGGTACCTTTTTCGATCAAGCCGACAGCCACAGCCGAGGGTTGCTTCTTGCGGAGTATCAGACGACAGCCGACCTTTTCTCTGGTCAGCTCCTCGACAGCCATGCGGCCGAGGCAATCGTTACCCACCACCGCGATAATAGCCGTCTTCATCCCCAGTCGTGACAGACCCACCATGGCGTTGGGTACCGGGCCGCCGCCCTGCATGCAACAGTCGACAGCGTTGATTTTCTCACCGGCTCTGGGCAGGCGCTCCACGGTATAGAGAAGATCCATCGGGATGATGCCCATCCCAAGACAGTCCAACTGTCGCCATCTACGTGAGGGTTTCAACTATAGCCTTCCCCGAACTCAGTTGCACGATGTCGTTGGTCAGCGCCTCCGCCAATGATCGCCGCACCTCCAACTCCAGGGTGACACGATCGGCGAAATCGGCTTGACGTTGGTGGGCCTGGTGTCTGCTGACAACTTTCATCAGCGGGTCATACATGGCAAAGGGAATTACGATCCTGAGTCGAACGGTGATGAACTTCTGCTTGCGTCCGGCCGAATCGAGGGCTGCCGTGGCGGCATCACCATACGCCCGCACCAGCCCACCGGTGCCGAGCTTGGTGCCGCCATAGTAGCGCGTCACCACGACCAAAACGTTAGTCAGTTCTCTGCCGCTCAAGATATCGAAAATCGGACGTCCGGCGCTGCCGTTCGGCTCACCGTCGTCGGCGTACTTAAAGGTGACCTCCTGCCCTGTTCCCACTCGATAGGCATAACAATGGTGGGTGGCGGCATGCTCGCGTTTGCGGATAGCTTCAAGTTGTGTCATAGCCTCTTCCACGGATGATGCTGCCAGCGTCTCGGCGATGAACCGCGAGCCCTTGCGCTTGATCTCCGCCTGAGCCGCTCGTTCTATCGTGTAGTAGACGTCGTCCATCACCAGGTATCAGACGAGGGCGTCAAGGATATCATTGATTTTGTCCAACCCAACCATCGGTATGGCGCCACATCGCACTGCCTCCGACAAACTTCCCTTATCCGCCAGGGCGCCGTTCCTGGGATCAATCAGAATGAACGTCAACTTGCCGGTTTCGTTGCAGAACGACAGCAGATCCAAAGTAGTCACAGAGTCTTTGTACACTTCGGTAACCACCACCGCCTGGGCCAGACCGACCATTATTCGGTTACAGGCACGATAGGTATCCGCACCCGGCTCAGCGTCAGGTGAGCATTCGCTGATGACGCCGCCGGTCCGGGCGATATCGATGGCCAACGGCATCTGTTCGGTCGGGTCGATGTGATCAAAGCCGCCGCTGAGAACTGCAAACGAGTCACCTTCACCGGCCTTTGCGCCGACATGAGCGGCGGCATCGATACCGCGCCGCAGTGATGATACCACCTGCACACCAGCTTCGGCCGAACGACGAGCCATCGTAACGGTAAGGTCGATCCCCTGGTTGGTCGCTTCTTCGGCGCCGACAATCACCACCGATTTCTTTGTGCGATCGGGCAACCGCCCCCGAACGTACAGCAGCAGCGGCGGGTCGTTGAGTTCGAACAGAAGGGGTGGGAAGTTATCGTCCAGATGAGTGTGTATGGCGATATCACGCTGTTTCAAATCAGCCCGGTACCTGGCCGCGTCCTCAAGAAAGGTGTCGCTGCCTGTGATGCGCTCGACCAGATCGGGGGTCACACCCTCTATTGCCGACAACGACGTTCGATCCGCCTGCAGGATGTTCCCCGTATCACCATAGCGTTGCAACAAGGCGTTCATCAGTCGCGGCCCAATATCAGCGAATTTGATCAGAGCCAGCAGGATCAGACTGTTGTCAAATTGTTGGTCTTCGGTCATGGCGCAATTTCTCCACCCGATACGTGTTTGTCAACATGTAATGGGTGATTCATC
>JAUWMW010000014.1 GCA_030612965.1 bacterium | reverse complement strand
AAGAAACAGTGGCTGGAAAATGTATGACCTGCCATAAGGAGAAATCACTAGGGTTATACAATCAATGGTTCCAATCCAAACACGCTGCTCACAAGGTAACCTGTATTGATTGTCACCGGGCGGACAAAAGTGAATCGGATGCTTATCTGCATGAGGGAGCTTATATCGCTACCTTAGTAACACCGAAAGATTGTGGTCGTTGCCATGAAAAGGAAGCTAAAGAGGTTCAGAGTTCTTATCACGCTACCGCCGGTGAGATTCTTGAGTCCAACGATGCGTATCTGGCATATGTAGCCGGTGGTGAGCCGGTTGTTATTACTGGTTGCACTTCTTGTCACGGTGGAAAAGTCGAAATCGACAAGAACTCACCGAACAAGCTCTCTCTAAAGACCTTTCCCAATTCCGGCATCGGTCGTTTGAATCCAGATGGCTCCAAAGGCGCCTGTAACGTCTGTCATACCCGTCATTCCTTTGATATCGCCCAGGCAAGAAAGCCGGAAGCGTGTTCCAAATGTCACCTTGGCCCCGACCATCCCCAGAAGGAGATATATGAAGAATCCAAACATGGTAACACTTACTATACTCATTTGGATGAAATGAATATCGATGCCGATAGATGGGTTGTCGGTGAAGATTACTATGAAGCTCCGACCTGCGCCACTTGTCACATGTCCGCATCCAAGGAACGTCCAGTTACTCACGATGTCGGTGACCGCCTGACCTGGACCCTTCGTCCGCCGGTTTCCAAACGAAAAGACAACTGGCAAGCCAAGAAAGAAAGGATGCTGACTGTTTGTACCACCTGTCACGGTAGGAACTTTGCCGAAGGCCATTACTATCAGTTTGATGGTACGGTCAGGCTGTACAATGAAAAGTATGCCAAACCGGCAACAGCTATCATGAAAATAGTCAAAGACAAGAAACTTATGGAGAATCCTGCCGCCTTCAGTAATGAGATTGAGTGGATTTATTGGGAACTCTGGCATCATGAAGGTCGTCGGGCACGTCACGGCGCCGCTATGATGGGACCGGACTATACCTGGTGGCACGGTATTTATGATGTTGCTCATACGTTCTACTTCAAGCTCCTTCCGGAAGCCCGGAAGTTGAACGATCCTGATGTTAACGCCTATATCGATAACATGATTAAGAACGATCCTATGCATCAATGGTTGTCAGAACCGACCAAAGACTTGAAAGAGAAGATCCGTTCCGGAAAGATGCAGAAAATATACCAGAATCTGTACAAGGGTACGAAGTAAAGTAGAGGTATATTTTGCTTGAGAAATATCTGAATTTCATCAGATGTGTTTCGATGAAATGGCAGGGTAAGTTAGGTGTCATTCTTGCCACATCGTCCTTCATTACGATGATCCTGCTTGAGTTCTTCCGTCTGATCGGCGCCCTGACTAATGCCTATATCGGACTGGTTACATATCTGGCGTTGCCGCTACTTTTTGTTATTGGTCTTATCTTGGTGACGCTTGGTTGGTATAGTCGAAGAAAGGAGACCGGCAAGAGCACTGAGGAATTATTAGCCATGCAGTGTAGGGCGCAGGATGTCAAAGGGGGTTTGAGCGGCTCCCGGGTATTCAAGACAGTGCTCGTATTTTCGCTGGTTAATGTCATCTTTCTCAGCAGCGTGTCTCTTCGGATGTTCAGTTTTATGGATGAGGCGGAATTTTGCGGTACGGCCTGTCATTCGGTTATGAACCCTGAATGGGTGACCTACAAGCAATCGCCTCATGCTCGGGTCGATTGCGTCGAATGTCACGTTGGTGAAGGTACGGGTGCTCTCATCTCAAGTAAGATGAATGGAATCTGGCAGATGGTTTCGGTGACTTTTGATTTGCTGGAGCGGCCGATTCCAACACCGGTTACGCAACTTCGACCGGCGCGGGAGACCTGTGAAAAATGCCACTGGCCGGAGAAGTTCTACGGAAACAGTCTAAGATCAATTGTGTCGTATGACCTTGATTCCGGCTCGACTGCGAAATACACCACCCTCAACATGAAAGTCGACGCCGAAAGGGCTACCTGGAAAGCTGGTATCCATTGGCATGTAGCTGAAGAGAACGAAGTCCATTATGCGTTTGCGGACGATGAGCGAACCGAAATCATTTGGGCGGAAGCGAAACAACCGGACGGTAGCTTCAGGAGGTACAATAACTCTCAGTTGATCGAAGCTGAGGCTATTGATTCCCGTTCGATGGACTGTGTTGATTGTCATAACCGGGCGACTCACATTTATGAAGACCCGAGCAAAGCAATTGATTCTCGTATTCGCATTGGTCTGCTCAGCCGCGAATTGCCGTTCCTGAAGCGGGAGGCGTTAGCTGCTATCTCGGCGGGATATGCTGACCGGAAATCTGCTATGGATGGTATTGCAAACCATATGCATCATTTCTATAGGACAAGCTATCCAGAACTTGCTCTAGCGAAAATGATGGCAATCGATTCTGCGGTAACAACTCTTCAGGCTATCTACAACCGGAATATCCATCACAACATGAAAATCGAATGGGGTAGTTATCCCAGCCATATCGGACATACCAACGAAACCAATGGGTGTTTCCGATGTCATAATGTGTATTTCAAGGATGATGAAAACGAGTCTATCGGTTATGATTGTACTCTCTGCCATTCCATTCTGGCGGAAGAACAGGATCAGCCGTTCAAGTTCCTGCTGGTGCCGGATACACTGGACCCGAATTATCAGATGCACAAGTATCTCCAACAGGAGTTCATTAATTCCTAAATGGAATGAACGAGAGGGCCGGATGTTTCTCTCCGGCCTTTTTGGCAATCTCATACGCCAAGTCTGTCAACAGATTGAGATCGCCACGACCACGCGCTTGAAAGCCACTCGTGGCCGCGTGGTATCGCGATGACGTAGACACCTACTTTTTCAGCCCGCCCATATATGTCCGGGCCACCCTTGACTGGGTAAGTCGAGCCCCCCGGTTCGATCTACAGGAACTCTTACAGCATCCTGGACACGGTCACCATCACCGAGCGCGGTAGCGCCGGATGGAAACGGCTTTCACCCATCAGACCGACATAGCCGTCATAGCTATAATCGCGGTCGAACAGGTTGTCCAACCTGAGGCCAGCGTTAAACGAGCGAAACTGGTAACCGGCGGTGAGAGCGACAGCGAGATAATCATCGAGTTTGCGGTCATTGGCTTCATCCAGCCATTGGTCGCTCTGTCCATTGGTGCGGATGCCGATGAGACCATCGGTGAATGGCGCCACGGCCAGACCGAATCCGTATCGATACCTGGGAACGCCGTTGATTTGGTTGCCGTCGTTGTCGCCGCCTCGGAAGGTAGCCGAGTTGACGGCCAGTGATGCCTCTACCGAAAGAACAGGCTCAACTTCTTTCCACAAACTCAACTCTACACCCTGGTGTTGCGACTTGCCGATGGCGTCGTAACTACTTGCTGTCAGATCAAAGTCGATTTCGTCCGTGATGTCATAGTAGTAGTAAATCGCCGTAGCCTTTGTCGTTGGGTTGATCAGCTTCACCCCCGCCTCGTAACAAGTACCCTTCTGCGGGTCAAGCGAGCCGTTGGATATCAGCGCGTAACCACTATACTCCGGCGGAACAGCGTAGGGCGGGGAGTCATACAGGTGCAGCAGCGTAGGTGACTTAAACGCACCGGAGACGGATGCAAAGGCCGCGACCGTGGACGCGAGTTCGAGACCCACAGCAACCTTGGGTGAAACGGAAGTGTGTTCGTTGGTATCGTTGGCAGGATCGCGCACTACCATTCCTTCACCTTCGTCGAACTCCGACCTGGTATGGTCGATCCGCAACCCTAATGACAGAGAGAGTCGCTTCAGCGGATAGTACAGGCTGTGGACGTACCAAGCCGCCACAGTGCGCTGTCCGATACCGGAACTGATGACTGCACCACGGTCGGACCCGCCGGTGTGCTCGGTCCAGTTGGCTTCGAGCCGACCGTACTCAAAAGCCGACCCGGTCACCATCTGCAAGGGACGACCCCACAGTTGAGTTTTCAGGCCGAGCGATGCTTCCGCACCCAGCGTGAGGAGTTCCGGCTCAGCGTCGACCGGGGCTGTCAGGGTAACGGTCTTGTCTCCATCAGATGATGTCAGATAGGTCTGGATATCAAGTTCATAACCATCGGCCAGAGAGAAGTCGGCGGCAAGACCGGCGATGACATCCTTGTACTCGGATCGATCCGGCAGCAACTCACCCATGAAGTCGCGAGCGGCGTCGGAGCGGTCGGCTGCGAGTTGGTCTTCTGTCACGGCGCCGGGCAGTTCTTCGTCGGTATGGGTATAAGCGAACAGACCACTGATGCTGCTGCCGGGAGTGAGGCTTCGTTGAAACTTGAAGACGATTTTCTCGGCGTCGAATGAGCTGTGTTGCCGGAAGCCGTCGCTATGTCTCCTGGTGAAAAAAAGATTGGCACGACCCTTCTCGAAGTTTCGTGTTAGTTGTCCGCTGAGACCAACTGCATCATCGGAACCGTATGACATTGACAACCGTGCCTGCCTCTCCGATGGCAGCCAGGAACTCGACAGAGCCACCATACCGCCAAAGCCGAAATCACCAAACTGCGCCGAGGCCGGGCCGGTGACAGCTTCGATGCGGCTGAGTTCGTTCGGATCGAGGGTGGACCAATTGACGAGACCGGATGCTACCCGGTTAATCGGAATGCCGTCATAGGTTACTTTCAGGTACTCGGCCTGCCCCCCGCCGGCGAAACCACGAACATCGACATGGGACTGGCCCCAGCGATTTCCGGCCGGGTAAGCGCGCAGGCCCGGCAGGTCGGCCACGATTTCACGACTGGATGTGACGGCGCTCATGGTTCGGCGGTCAAGATCGATCACGGTTGCTGCCGCCGGAATCTGGAGAACGGTGAGCGGGATACGGCTGGCTCTGACAACAATTCCCTCCAATTCAACCGGTTGCGAGAAACCGACGGTAGCCGTCGAATCTCCGCGGGTTGACGTCTGGTGTTGACCCTCAGCCACAATGGAGGCGGACAGAAGTACAATTGTCAAGACACAGACAAAGCCGGCTGTTATACCCGGTCTGATTTGCATGCGGTAGACCTCCAGGTCCGTATCCGGTTATTGTTACGGTAGCTCACGAGCCGTACTTCTGAGGTTCTCTCTTTACCGGCGGATGCCCTCGTGGGTACTACGTGTGTTTCAGCATAGTATTCAGGCGAAGCAACCAGCCGCAGTTTGGTTGACCGGCAATATACGATAGCTTCGGAATCTGTCAATAGGGATGGGGGATCGTGGACTTTCCCCAAAAAATCTATGGGTTGAACAGTGACACCTAGTGTTTGTGCGCGGCACACCTCCCGGTCTGCCCGTTTGAAGGATGTATCCAAGGTAGTCAAGGGGTAGACGAGGAGAGGCTGTCCCAGAAGCTCGTTTTGCCGGGTCCTGATCCGCCCAGGCGGATTGTGACCCGGCGGTCTTTCCTAAACGGTTGCGGAGAACACCTATAAGAAACCGGCGGTTCTCACGACCTCCTCCGGATGTCGAAGGAACCACCGGAACAGCAGCTTTTGGGACAACCTCGGGACGTCTGCCGACCACAGCAAAGGAATAACCACCCTCGGTAGTTTTTGGAAAGCCCCTTTCGCCGAAATGACAAAAAGGAGCAGGAATGACAAATGGTGTGAGCGTAGCGCGAGAAAGTGATTCATCACCGCGTAGCGCATGAAGCCCATTTATGGGTGGCTTGCCGCTGGATGCCGGATCAAGTCCGGCATGACAAGTCGTTTCACTTTGTGTGCGCGGCGTACGTCCTCGTGCGCCGCGAAAAGCGGGCTGCGCCTTAGTCAGGATCACAGGCATCCTGACCCACTGTACCCGCTACTTGGGCGCCCCACCAGAGCGTAGGATGGCTGGATGTCGAAACCCAAGGGTTTCGACCCTTCAATCCGGAGATATTGACCTTCACTTAGAAGACGGTATCTACAAGACTAATCACGTGAATCAGGGGGAACAGTATGGTCAAGAATATCAAGCCATTCTCCTACTTTCTTGGCAGCCCATCGAGCTATTCTCTTGTCCGGCAGAAGCCCTTGTGAAGCAAAGCGCACGTCGTGATTGGAAAACAACTCAGCACCTCCTATTTGCATCTTTCCCATACTTACTGAGGAGTTCATTGCCAGTTTCTCGACGCCCATTGATAGATACATACTGACAACGAGTATGCATTCATGCTCCTCCAAGGCACGGAATATCACCGGGGCGCCATTGGCTACGAATCCTTGACCCATCCCCACAAAAGCGTAGTCGAAAAATCTCATGCCGAGTGTCCCACAGATGTGTGCACCGATTTTCTTCGACTGCTGTTCCCAACGCGTCTCATACCCGTAAGCCCCGTGCGATAGAATTACTAATGCAGATTCTGTAGAATCATCCATCAACTCCAGGACTCGGTCGCTTAGTATCTCTGTTATGGTATTGATGTCAACGACCGGACCTATAGTCAATCTCATGTCAGTGTCAACGAGCTCGATTCCTTCTTCGCGTAGTTGTTTAACAATGTGCTTGTCACAATGGAGACCAAGAATCGTGGGGAGATCGTAAAAAGTGTGGTCGGACGGACCAACAAACATGGGCAAGATGTAGAGCCGGTTGATGCCCATTCTCTCCATGTCGGCAATGGTGCTTGCGATTGAAGGTTCGACAAACTCCATAAAGGCAACGCGCACCGCGGTAATGGACTGAGGTTGTTCACTATCAAGGATCTCCTTCACCTGTTTTTCTACCACAAGAACAGGCTGATTCCACGCGTCAGATGGGGCGCCATGAGCGACTATAAGTACCCCGCGCTTTTCGACGGCGTTGACAAAACCGGCAGAAAAGAGAGTCAAAACCACGGCCATTAGTGAAATGCGGAATCTCATACGAAACCTCCTAATGTATAATGAAATGTTGATTGAACTCATCTGCTTTCGACGGACCAAAAGGTTGTTGAAAGAGCGATGTTTCGGTCCTTGCGAGGCCATAAGTGGCTCCTTCCGCTATGCGGCAATCTCGAATTCAACTCGGTAATTGCAAATGAATTTCATCTTCAATTGCGTTTTAATATGCGTATGTATACTATTCCGAAGAATATGTCAATGTCATTGGGGATGTTTTTATAAAAATAAGCACGAAACCAGTGCTGAATTTCGTGTTCTCCGGAAATCTCATGCTTGACAGAATATCCAAACCCCATGGAAGGTTGCTGAGAGCATAATTGGGACCACGCGATGAGACTCCAATCCAGCCGCACCAGACGTCAGGGACAACTACTGTACCACCGCTTCTCTTACGTTATGTAAGCATGTCGGTTTCGGCCTGTACGATTGTTACCCATGTGGCCGGTTTAATGTGCAACCTTTGTACGCAGTCGTAGGGGGCGCTCGGAGTGATGCTCACCCGGTGGTGGGGCTGTCGTAGAAGAGACCGTATTTCTTCATACGGTAAATGAGAACGTGGCGAGGGATATTGAGGTCCTTGGCTGCTTTCGATCGGTTCCAGCCGGACTTGGTCAGAGCATCAAGGATTAGTTTCTTCTCCGCTTCATGGAAAGTAAGATGGTCGGAGGTCGGCTGAGGCGAGGACGGTACCGCCGTCTCCTCCGATACTACCGAGGCAAAGTCCGCCGGCAGATCGGCCGCCGTCAATCGGTCCGAACGGCGCAGGATGACCATGCGTTCGATCAGGTTTTCCAATTCGCGGATGTTGCCCGGCCAGGGATGGTCAACCAGCACTTGCATCAATTCGTCGGCCAACATGATTTCGGCACCTTCGGAGAAGCGCTCGAGAAACTTCCGTACCAATATCGGAATATCCTCACGCCGCTGGGCCAATGGTGGCACGTGGATTGGTATGACATTGAGACGGTAAAAAAGATCCTCACGGAAGTTCCCCAACGCCACCTGTTTTCTCAGGTCACTGTTGGTGGCTGCTATCAACCTTATATCGATGTCATGTTTCCGTTCTGCGCCTACCGGCTCCACCGTCCGCTCCTGGATTACTCTCAGCAGTTTGGCTTGTAGGTCGATACCCAGTTCACCTGTCTCGTCCAAAAGCAGCGTGCCGCCTTCGGCCAGTTCGAACTTGCCCTTCTTGTCCTTGACCGCTCCGGTGAAGGCGCCTTTGACATGACCTAACAGTTCCGACTCGATCAGGTCTCTGGGGATGGCGGCACAGTTCACGGCGACAAAAGCACCCTCGCTGCGGTGACTGCGATGGTGTATGGCGCGCGCGATCACTTCCTTGCCGATGCCGGAGGGACCGATCAAGAGTACGGTGGCATCGGTCGGAGCGATTTTTTCCACCATCGCCATCATCTGTTTGAACGGCCTGGACACACCCACGATGCCGTCCAGGTACTGACGTCCGGACAACTGCCCTCTCAAATATCGGTTCTCATCCCACAGTTGGCGAAACTTGAGGGCCTTATCTATCGCCACGAACAACTGTCCATCCTCGAACGGTTTAGTCAGGTAGTCGAAAGCGCCCAACTTGACCGCCTCGACCGCCTGCGACACGGTGGCGTAGGCGGTGATCAGAATGATTTCAAGGTCCGGCTGAACCCGCCGGGTTTCTTCGAGCAATTCAAGCCCATCGAGCCTGGGCATGCGCATGTCTGACAGCAGCAGATCATAGCGAGATTCTTTTAGCGCCTGCAACGCCTGCTCACCATCGGAGACAGCGGTCACATCATAACCGCGCTGCTTCAGTTTGAACTGAATCACGCGCAAGAGCGCAGCATCATCGTCAGCCAGCAGGATTCGAGTGGTCATCAGTTCTCCTTGATAAGCGGTAGGATGACACGAAACTCGGTGCCTCCCCCGGGGGCCGCTTGCAGGCTCACCCAACCATTGTGGCTCTCTACTATCGACTTCACAATGGCCAATCCCAACCCGGACCCGCTGGGTTTCCGCGTGTAAAACGGCTCAAACACGCGCTCGGCCTCACTGGGATCGATTCCCTTACCGTAATCACGCACGATCAATTCGGCCCGGTCGTCATCGGTCGCTCTGGTGGTTACATCGATGGTGTCTCCATTGGCTGATGCATCGATAGCGTTGAGCAACAGGTTCAAAACCACCTGGTGGATCTTTTCGCGGTCGGCTGAGACGGTCAGAGTTGAATCGGCCCTTTGACTGATAGTGACTCCCCCTTTGTCGACCTGACCTTCAAGTTGTCTGACGGCGGCGGCAACCACTTCGGTCAGATTGATTTTTTCCAATCGACTCTCACGCGGTTTTGCGAAATCAAGAAACTCCTTTACGGTGCCGTCGATGCGACGTATCTCGCTAGTGACGATTTCACGGAATTCCTCTCGCTGATCGTCGGAGGTGGCATCAGAGCAGAGAATAAGGAGGCGGCGATCACTATGGGGATGTAGCAAAAGCGGCCGTGGATCGCATGGATCCAGTGCGATTGGCCGAAGATCGGCTCGAGGATCCATCCATAATGGATCCCCACCGTCAGGCCGATCACTCCGGCTATCGAGAGTATCTTTGCGTACTTTTCAGTCATCATTGGCACTATACTTTCACCAATCACATAGCAGCCGGCGTGCCGGTCGGTCTGGCGGTTAGCGCAATCGAGCTTCCATGCTTGTGTCTCAGCAGCTTACGGACTTGTTGAAAAAGCTCCTTTCCTCATCATTGCGAGCGACCGAAGACACTCGTGTCGTAGGGAGCGCGGCAATCTCTTACGCCAAGTCTGCCAACGAATCGAGAATATTCTCGACGTAAACTAAAGAATATTCTGCGCTATTCAACAATATTATCGACCATTCTGTTCCAGACATTGCTGGTCGGCACGCTAAGACGCTGTCCAACCGGCAGTTAGTCCATCCAAATCGATTTGGCACGGAAGTTGACTATGCAATAGCCGCAAGTGAGTTGGAAGCATGTTTAGAATAAATGAGATGAAGTCAGTTCGCACTCGATTCCAGTTGAGTTGGATCACGCGGTCGACGCTTTGCTTGGCGGCGACAATCACAGTCGCTTGTGCCGGCGTGCGGGCCTCAGACCGGGACGATCTCAGCGAACTGGTAGATCGATTGGAGGACGGATACCATTCACCGGATGGGACTACGGCACACGCCTGTCGAGTGCGGCGGACCTCGAGACTATTCTTGAAGTAGCCGAGTTGAACAGTCCCAACCTGCGAGTAACCTTTTACGATTTCAAAGCAGCGGTTGAGAAAACCGGTTACGCCGGCGCCTGGGCTGATCCCAAATTGTCCTGGGGGGTACTATGTCGAAAACGTGGAAACCAAAGTTGGCCCCCCAGGAGCATCGTCTCAGTCTCTCCCAGTCGTTGAAATGGCCGGGCAAGCTTTCCGCCGGTAGCGATATGGCTTCGAAAGCAGCCTAGGCAGCCTATCGACGTTTTCAGTCCGAGCGCTTGCAGTTGGCCTATCGTGTCAAGAAAGCGTACTATGAATACTATCTCCTTGGGCGCGAGATTGCATTGACCGGGGAAAACCGGGAGTTGCTTCGTTTCTGGGAAACGGTAGTTTGGGCCAGGTACACGGTTGGTTTGCAGAAGCATCCGGACTTAATCAAGGCACAGGTCGAACTGGAAATTCTCAATGGCCGACTGGCCGGACTGGAAGACAAAAAGAAGCCGGCGGTCGCCCTGTTGCTCTCAGAACTCAATCTGCCGACCGACATGGAACTAGCGCTGCCGGAGCAGTTCGAGTTGACCCCTGAGGTGCTGGATAAAGACAGCGTCATCACCCGAATCATCAAGAGCAACCCTGACCTGCGGGCGTTGGACCATTTGATCGACCGTGAGCAGGCGCGCCGGCGACTGGCTGACCGCTCAGCCTACCCCGACTTCAATATCGGACTGACCTACATTGTAACCGGGGAGGCCGCTGACCCTGCCATGCACGAAAGTGGCAAGGATCCCTGGATGATCAATGTCGGCATCAGTCTGCCGCTATGGTTCGGTCAGAACAATGCCAAAAAGCAGGAAGCCCGCGCCAGATACCGGGCGGCGCAGTACCGCCGCGACATGTCGGCTGATCGTCTGGTTGCCCGGGTCAGCCGGATTCTTTACGAGCAGCGCGATGCCGGGCGGCAGGTGCGGCTCTACCGCGATCTGCTACTTCCCCAGACAGAGCAGTTGATCAATGCTACCTTTACCGCCTACCGGGCAGGCGAGAGCGACTTTCTCTCTCTGCTGGCCACGCAGCGCCAGTCGCTGAATTTCCAACTATCACTGGACAAAGCACTCGTCACAGCAGCTATCAAAGAAGCTCAATTGCAAATGCTCAGTGGATATGATGACAATAAACAGCTTCAACAATCAGAACCTTAGGAGATTACCAATGCTTACAAGAACTCTGTTTACGATTGCGGCGCTGCTATTGACGGCGTCAGTAGCGGTCGCAGCCGCCGACGCCAAGCCGGTCGATACGGCCAAGGCGCCGGAATTAAAGACGCAGACGCTCTGCCCCGTCATGGGTGGCAAGATCGATTCAACCATCTACACCGACCTTCAGGGGCAGCGGGTGTATCTCTGCTGCGCCGGTTGCATCAAGCCGATGAAGAAGGACCCTGACAAGTACTTCAAGAAAGCAGCCGCCGAGAGTGTGCTCTTTGAGAACATTCAGGAGGTATGCCCGGTTTCGGGTGAGAAGTTGGAAGAGAAATCGGTGTTTGCGGACGCGACGAGCAGGATCGACCCACTGGCGGCTGGGACTTGCATGAATTGCGTTCAATTCAGGACTGGACGGTGCGGTATGCTTTGCAGTCGGCCGACGGCGTGGCGGAAGTCGCCTCGGTCGGCGGCTTCGTCCAGGAGTATCAAATCGACGTCGACCCGGACGCCCTCCGAGCACACGGCGTGACGCTGACCGATGTGTTCCAGGCGGTGAGAACGTCCAACGTGGATGTTGGCGCCCGGACGATTGAAATCAATCGTGTCCAATACGTGGTGCGCGGTCTCGGACTTATCGAGAGTCTTCAGGATATTGAGAACAGTGTCGTCAAGCTGTTTTCGGCGGTACCGGTACGGATCAAGGATGTTGCGACGGAGACGCTGGGTCCGGCCATGCGGCGCGGCGCACTCGACAAGGGCGGCGCTGAAGCGGTGGGCGGTGTGGTTGTCGTGCGCTTCGGCGAGAACCCCCTCGCGGCTATCAAGAACGTCAAGAAGAAGATTATAGAGATATCCCCAGGTCTGCCCAGGAAGACACTTACCGACGGCACCGTTTCGCAGGTGAAGATTGTTCCGTTCTACGATCGCACCGGCCTGATACATGAAACGTTAGGCACGTTGAACCGTGCACTGGTCGACGAAATCCTGGTAACCATTATCGTCGTCCTAATCATGGTTATGCATCTTCGCAGTTCCCTGTTGATCTCCGGATTGCTTCCGCTGACGGTGCTGATGGTGTTCATCGCCATGAAGCTGTTCAAGGTCGACGCCAACATCGTGGCCCTATCGGGGATAGCTATCGCCATCGGGACAATTGTCGACATGGGGATAGTCGTTAGCAAGAACAGTTCGTGCTCGATGAAGACGGCGAACTATCCGCGATGAAGATGGCAAACCGTATCGGCAGTGGCGCGATCACATCAAAACTCCCGGCGACATCTGGAAAGAACTCACGAGAGTAGCCAAGCTGCCCGGCACCACCGGCGCACCCAAGCTGCAGCCTATCGCCGCGCGAATTGTCATGCTTCAATCCGGGATGCGGACGCCCATGGGCGTCAAGATCAAGGGACCCGACCTGGAATCCATCGAGAAGGTCGGCTTTGAGATCGAGCGACTACTGAAGGAGGTCCCGTCGGTCGAGGGCAATACCGTCATCGCTGATCGCATCGGCGGCAAACCGTATCTCGAGATCCACATCGATCGTGAAGCCATCGCGCGATACGGAATCCACATGAAGCAAGTGCAGGATGTTATCGAGGTGGCCGTCGGCGGCAAACAACTGACCACGACCATTGAGGGTCGTGAACGCTACTCGGTCCGCGTACGCTATCAGCGGGAGTTGCGCAATAGTATCGAAACGCTTGAGAAGATATTGATCGGAGCCCCCGACGGCACGCAGATTCCGCTGAGGCAGTTGGCTGAGATCAAGTTCCGGCGGGGACCGATGGTGATCAAATCCGAGGATACCTTCCTGGTCGGCTATGTCGTTTTCGACAAGAAGCCGGGCTACGCGGAGGTAGATGTTGTTGAGGCGGCGCAGAGTTTTCTCAACGACAAAATCGCCGACGGTGAGTTGGACATCCCGGCCGGAGTGAGCTTCACTTTCGCCGGGAGCTATGAAAACCAGGTACGCTCCGAGAAGAAACTGATGGTAGTGCTGCCGCTGGCGCTGTTGATCATCTTTCTCATTCTGTATTTTCAGTTCAAGAACGTCCCTACCGCCTTGCTGGTTTTCTCAGGTATCTTTGTGGCCTGGTCGGGCGGTTTTCTGTTGTTGTGGTTATATGGACAGGACTGGTTTCTGAACTTTTCATGGTTCGGCATGGAATGGCGCGAGGTGTTCCAGGTACGCGCCTACAATCTATCGGTTGCGGTCTGCGTGGGCTTCCTGCCGCTGTTCGGCATCGCCAGCGATGACGGTGTAATCATCTCGACCTACCTCAATCAGGTTTTTGACGAACAGAAACCAAAAACCGTCACGGAGATTCGCGAAGCTACGATCATGGCCGGCAAGCGACGCATTCGTCCGGCTTTGATGACGGCCGGCACCACCATCCTCGCCTTGATCCCGGTCCTCACCTCTACCGGCCGCGGCGCCGACATTATGGTGCCGATGGCGATCCCGTCCTTCGGCGGCATGACGGTAGTGCTGATCACGGTCTTTCTGGTGCCCACGCTATATTGCGCTGTTGCGGAACGGCGACTGAGACACTCGGTACGGTAGTACCTGCGTTCGCAGGTCGACATCAATCCCACACACCGTGTTCTCTGGGTTGCTTCTGTCGGGCGAATCGGCTATCTTATAGTTATCTATGCGACTACGCCTAATGACATACGTCCTCGTCGCTCTGTCCGTGGGACCGTTCCTGGGCAGCACAGTTTACGGCACCGAGAGGTTGCAGATTGAGTCCTCCGACACTCCGGAGTTGTTGCCGTACTCCTTTGTAGTAGAGCATTCCAACGACTGGGGGGTCCGTAAGAGACCGGTCGGGAACCAGATACAGGTGCTGAAACCGCAGCGGGGTCCGTCCGACACAGCGTTTTATATTCATGCCTTCAACGGCGACCTCAATCGCGACGATCCGGCCGTATTCAGCCTGGAGATGTTCACTCCAGCACAGGTAGTTGACTGGGATCCGTTGCGCTTGACGCTGACCAACTTCGGCTTCTACCATGACAGCTCCTCGGGCGCCAAGGGGATTGTCGGCGGTGGTTATCGCAATGATTCGGCCTTTGCGGTGGTTGGTATTCCCGGTGCCGATCATTATGACTTCATATTTCTGGCCACCGGGGTTGATCATACTGGTGATGGACGATGGGAAGGCGGCGTTGCTTACCTGTTGACCGATGACTACGACTACGACGGGCACGATGAGGTTTTCTTGTGGGTCGGACCGGGTCGTGATCTCAAGCCGAGAGTGCTGTTCTGCCTGGAACCGGACACTCGACGGATCGAATGGTCGTTGCCGGTAGCGGGTGCGATGTCGACGCCCAGTTTCCACAGTTGTCGCGACTCGGTGCACCCGGCAGTGATCCTGGCTACGTACAATGTCAAGAACGCTGTCGTCGATGACAACTTCGACGACAACTTCTGTTGGCTGGCCAGGGTGAGCAATTGCGGAGAAATTGTACACCAGCGGATTATTTCTGAAGAGCACGGCGGCAAGGGAATCTGGCAGGGTGAACGCGACGGCCTGTTCTATGTTTTTCATGCTCTTCCCATGGTGCTTCCGGCCGATAGTGGACGTCTGCCGCCACAAAGATACCAGTTGTCCAGGATGGACTCTGATTTCCATTTGATCGGGTCGGTTGATGTGGCCGACCGCATAATCAGCGCCTGGTGGGACGACTTCGGAATCTATGGTGCTCACTGTTTCCACACCCTGTCTTCCCGAGGCGTCATCAGGATCTTCGACACCACGCTTCAGTTGCTGGCTGAATCCAACGAGACGAATTTGCACCGTCTTGTCGATACGATCCGACTGGAAGGTCAGGACCGCCCGGCTTACCTCTTTCGCGGCGGCGGTGGAATGGCCATCTTTGACCATCAGTTCGAGCAATTGGGCAGCATTAGTGAGAGTTTTGTCAACATTCATCCCCTGGTGCTGGATGATTGGGGCAACGTCAGCCACTTCGTGGCCACCCGCGGTAACCTTGATCAGGTGTTCGTTATTAAACGCCGCTCCTTTTCCGATTACGCTCGCATTCTGTTCTGGCAGTACTTTGACTACGTGCTTATAGCGCTCGCCCTCTTGGTTCTGGCCCTGGTGACGCTGAATGCCTTGCGGCAACGGTCAGTGCGTCGGCTGGCGCTCAGCGAAGAACGGCTGCACGATTTCTTTGAAAACAGTCAGGATGCTTTCTACCGGTCCGATCTGTAAGGACGTATCATTTGGGGATCACCGGCCGCGGCCGGAATACTGGGATACGACAAAATAGAGGATGTGGTTGGCAACCTGATTGCTGATTTCTATGCCGATCCCCAGAAACGCCAATACCTGCTTGAGCAACTCCAAAGCACCGGAAAGGTAACCGACTATGAGGTGGAGCTCCGCCGGCACGACGGTTCCATAGTAGTTGTCAGCACCAACTCAACTTTCTACCGCGACAGCCGTGGTCGCGTAGCAGGAGTACAGGGTGTGTTCCGGGACATCACTGAGCGTAAGCGAGCCGAACAAGAACTGGCCAGGAGCGAGGATCGTTATCGCAGTTTGGTCGAAAGTGCGCAAGAGGCGATCTTCAGTGTAGACCGGGATGGACAGTTCTTGTTCATGAACCAGGTGGCAGCCACCCGCCTCGGTGGGAAGCCGTCCGACTTTGAAGGCAAGACGATGTGTGACCTGTTCTCTAAGCAGACTGCAGATTCGCAAATGGCTCACATCAGAGAAGTGTTTTCCCTCGGCGAAGGAGTCATCAAGGAGACGATGACGGAGTTGCAGGGACGGCAATATCGTTACCTGACCAGTATCCAGCCGGTCATGGATGAGTCCGGCCGCATTGATGCGGTGATGGCTATTGCCCATGACATCACCGAGTTGGTTGAAACCAAACGGGACCTCGAAAGCGAGCGGCACTTTGTGCACTCTCTGCTCGACACGGCTAATGGCCTGATTGTCTGTCTGGATAATCAGGCGAGGATTACGGTGTTCAATAAAGAGTGCGAGCAGGTCACTGGATACTCTCGCGAGGAAGTGATCGGCCAACGCTGGCCGGAGACCTTCCTGCCTGATGAGAAACGACGCGAAGTGCTTGAAAACTTTGCCGAATGGGTCAGGCAGCACCCCCGCGACACGTACGAGAGACCTCTCAGGACGAAGTCCGGCGAGATGAGGACGATTCTGTGGTCCAACTCGGTATTGTTCTACCCGGATTCCAGCGAGTTCACGGCCATCGCGGTCGGTCAGGACATCACCGAAAAAAGGATAGCTGAAGATGCTCTGCGGGAAAGTGAACAGCGGCTTGCCTCACTGACCGAGTCGGCCCTGGATGGTATCCTGGCCCTCGACGTCCACACCCGCAGATTTCTCTACACCAACCCAGCTATGTATCGCTTGTTGGGGTATTCAAGAGAGGAGTTACTGAAGCTCGGTGTCGAGAATATCTATCCACGCAAGTATGTCAAGACAGCTTTGTCCGAGATTAAACAGATTGCGGCGGGACGCAAGAAGCTTGTGATCGAAATGCCTCTCTTGCGTAAGGATGGCAGTATCGTTTACGCCAATGTTAGCGCGGTGCGACTGGTCCTTGACGGTCGCGAGGCGGTAGTAGGGTTCTTTCGCGATGTCACCGATCGCAAACGGGCTCAGGAGGCACTCAGGGAGAGTGAAGAATTCAACCGCGCAATAGTCGAGAAGTCGCCCATCGCCGTTTCCGTGCGCGACCGGACCGGCAGGTTGGTGGTCTGCAACAAAGCCTGGCAAACGATCTGGAAGATGAGCGATGAGGACGTCTGCCGGGACCAGAAGCTCAGAGAGAAACCCGAAATCGAGTTCGATGAGCGTGACAGCTATCTGGGCCAATGGATCCCGGATGTAAGGCGAGTCTATGAAGAAGGTGGCCGTCTGCATATTCCCGAAGTAGAGATCAAGAACCCGCAAAAGCGCCAACACCTCTGGCTGTCGCAGCACTTTTACGCCATCAAGAATGCGCAGGGTAATGTCGACCGAGTGGTTATTCTGACCAACGACATCACCGATCGCAAGCGGGCGGAAGAAACAGTACGTCGCAGCCGGGAACAGTTGCGCGCTCAATTCAAGGGTATTCCTCTACCGACCTATATCTGGCAGAAGCGCGATGATGATTTTGTCCTGGTCGACTTCAATGATGCGGCGGTAGAAATCACCGAGGGCGGCATTGCCGATTTCGTCGGCTACACATCGCGTAGGATGTACGGCGACAACCCGCAGATTACCGATGATCTAAATCGTTGTTTTGAGCACAAAACCAGAATAGTGCGTGAGATGGATTACCTATTTCAGACCACCGGCCGGACTAGAATCCTCAACGTCATTTATGGATTCGTTCCACCGGATCTGGTGTTGATTCACACCGAAGATATCACCGATCGCAAGCGGGCCGATGAGGCGCTCCGGGAAAGCGAAGAGCGTTTTCGGACGATCGCAGAGGCTACGCCGATGCCACTGGTAATCACACAGGTCAGCACTGAGAAAATCGTCTTCGCCAATGCTTCGCTTGGACAGGCTCTTGGGTACCCTCGTGACCGCATGATCGGAATGAAACCAGAACAACTCTACCACGATCCTCGAGAGAGAGAGAAGATCCTGCAACTGATCAGGGATACCGGATCAGCCGTCAACCAGGAAGTACGCGGTCGACGAGCCGATGGTAGTATGTTCTGGGCGCTGGTTACCTTGCGCAGAGTCATGTTTAACGGCGAGCCGGCAATGTTCGGCGTGTTCAACGACATAACTGAACACAAAGAGGCGCAGCGACGATTGCAGGAAGCCGACCGCGAGCGCTATAACCAGGTCAAACAGATCGCCGGTGGCGTGGCCCATGAGATATACAACGCGCTCTTCCCTGCTACCAGCAGCCTGGCCAAATTGAGTCAGCGGTTGGAGTATTTATCCCCTGATGACATCGAGCGAAACCGGCGGCTGTTGATGTTGGCTGAAAGCGCCGTTGGTAGAGCCATCGGGATGACTGATCTGGTTACCATGTATTCCCGGTTGGATACTGAACGAAAAACTAGTCCGGTTACCCTGCGACCTGTACTTGAAGAAGTGGCCGAGGCGAATTCCGAACGAATTGAGGATCTTAAGGTAGCTATCAGCATCCAGGTGGCAGATGACCTCGCTGTCAGTTGTCGTAGTGACCACCTGTACAGCCTGTTTTCCAACCTGCTCGGAAACTCGTTGGATGCGCTGCAGGAAGTGTCATCCCGGCGAATCGACGTGAGCGCTGCCGGCGAAAACGAATACATCCGAATTCAATTCGCCGACAGCGGCCCGGGCATAGCTCAACAGCACCGATCGAGAATCTTCGATCCTTTTTACAGCACCAAACCGACGCGTGGCACCGGGCTGGGCCTTGCTATCGTCAAACGCATCGTGGAAATGTACGGCGGCCGGATCGAACTGGAGTGTTCGGTTGACAAAGGCGCCCTTTTCGTTATATTTCTAAAGTCGGGTCAGCCGAACTCGCCTCAGGGTGATGATTACAATGGCAAAAACAGGTAAGATTCTCATAGTCGACGACGACCCTCTGGTCCTGGAAGCACTTAACGAGACGTTTCTGGATGATTACGACGTGGTGGCGGCGGCTTCGGGGCAGGAGGCATTGCAGGCGCTGGACAAGCATGGCGATCTGGATACCGTGGTTTTGGACATCAAGATGGCGCGCATGGACGGTCTGGAAACAGCCTGTCGCATTCGCGAAATCAATCCCGATCTTCCGGTCATCTTCCACACCGGCTATCCGGGCGATTACTCCGAGCGGGATATCGACGCGGAACATAAGCCGTTCGATTACGTCGGCAAGAACGAACGGCCGTCCCGGCTTCACCGGTCGGTCCGCAACGCCGTCTTCATGCACCGGCTGAGAACCAGTAGCTCCGACCTGGTCGAGTTGGCCAGACGTCATTACGGCATGGTGGGGCGGTCGCGGCTGATGCGTGATGTTTACCAGATGATTGAGAAGATCGGTCCCACCAACAACAAGGTTATGATCCTGGGACCGACCGGCGCCGGCAAAGAACTGGTAGCGCGCGCCCTTCACCGTCGCAGCCGAAGGGTGGACGAAACCCTGGCCATTTTCAACTGCAACCACAAGGCTCCCGACCTGGTAGAGAGTGAACTGTTCGGACACTTGCGGGGGTCGTTTACCGGAGCTGTCGCCGACCGCGTCGGAATGTTTGAGTACGCCCACGGCGGGACTGTTTTTCTCGACGAGATCGGCAATCTCGACATCACTACTCAGGGCAAATTACTCCGGGTGTTGGAGTCCGGCGAGATGCAGCGGATCGGATCACCGGAGACGATTCGCGTCGACGTTCGCGTAATCTGCGCTACCAACTGTGATCTCGAACAGATGGTGTCACAGGGTAAGTTTCGTGAGGATTTGTACTATCGTCTGAAGGGCATTCGCATCGTCGTACCGACTCTGGCCGAGCGACGCGAGGATATCCCGGACTTGATCGATTTCTTCACTGACAACTACTGCCGCAAGACGGACGACGGAATCAAGGTGTTCGAGCCGGCGGCCCGTGACCTGTTGATTGAATACGACTGGCCGGGTAATGTCCGCCAGCTTCAGGATACCGTGCAATCGCTGATCGACCTTTCGTTGTCGCATCTGATTACGCGCCTCGAAGTACAGCAGTATTTGTCATTTGCCGGCGCCGATACTGACTCACCCAGAACTCTCAAAGAGCGTGTACGAGAGTTCAAGAGGTTAGTGGTCATCCAGTGTCTCGCTCGCCATGCCGGTAATGTGGCCGCCGCCGCGCGCGACCTTGGTCTTGACTCGGCAAACTTGCGCAAGATGATCAAGGATCTCGACATCGAGACGGGTTAATTTCACCCTCACAAAAGAGTCTCATTCGGGTGCAAACTACCTACGGCCGGGGCGGGGTACCTCTCCTCTAACCATATCTTCTTAATTAACAGCAAGATAACGTCGACAGAATAAGTCTGTCTTTTGGCACGATCCTTGATATTGTATAATTGAGGATAGTTTCTGCTATGTGATGATCGGCATTGCCGCACCACCGAGTTTGAAGACTGAGACCGAGACAGAGATAGGAGATACAGATCGTCGATAGGTGATCCGCTGTTGGCAAGTGATAGGCGTTGGCGCCATTGACGAAACAAGACTACTGTACTACGCCGGGGGAACGCGAAGATCAATCCGACTGATAAGGATTGATGATTGATGCCTGGTGGTGCAAGTGCTAGCACCGCTGGGTGTTTTTATATTCTACCTGGTAGTCTGCATGGGTTAGTTTGTGCCCGCGTGATTTTCAGACAGCGCGGGTGGGCGCGGCCAAGTTCTGGTAGGTCGAAACTGATCTTCCCCCAAAAAGGTGGACACTTTTTGAAGGTCGTGTTAAGTTGGCTTTGGAGGTGTTCATTATGTCTCGTCGTAATTTTGACCGGGATTTCAAGCTTTCGGCTGTGAAGATGGCCGAGAGTT
>JAUWMW010000096.1 GCA_030612965.1 bacterium | reverse complement strand
GAGTCGGATTCGTTTCGGGTGGATTCATCGGACTGGCCGCGAGACGTCGCTGTCGAAAGACGATGGTGGACTTATCGAATCCCCATTCGAGACTCCACCGCTTTGGCCGGAATTGTGGATGACGGCGGAATACCGGACTGGAACCAGATAAGCCACATTCGCGTCTGGTTTGAAGACGATTCTGTCGACGACGACAAGTGGGATACGGTGGAGGTCGCGGCCTGGTACTTTGTCCAGTCAACCTGGCAGGACTCGGTCGTCACACCCGAGGCTATGCCGCAAACGAGGTTTGTGGTGGCGGCGGTGAGTGAGGAGGACGGTACCTTCGACCCACCGACGGGCGTTGAAGCCTACGAGGATCGCACTACCGGGGTAACCGAAGCTCAGCGAGGTTTGTTGCTGCAATTCGAGAGTCTGAACAATGTCGACACCTGTCTGGCCACCAAAGAACTCATTGCCGTTGACAATTACTCCGGATACCGCAATATGGAGATGTATGTCTATGGTGGTGCGGGGATCAATGAGCCGCCGGTAGGACAGAATCCGAAAGTCCGGTTCTTCTTCCGTATCGGTGTTGACGGTGAGAATTACTACGAGTACCGAACTTACCTGTACCCCGGCTGGGATGAGCGCAACTTCGTCAAGTTCGATTTCAATGAGATCACCGGCTTCAAGGATTCGCTGATGCGGGCGGCGCCCAAAGGTCAGCAGAACCTGATCGATGACAGCACTTCCACCTACCGGGTAAAGGGACGACCCAACCTCAACGAAATACGCTACTTCGTAGCCGGCCTCGTTAACACCTCCACCGATTCCCTGGAACGTCTGGATGGGTACGTCTGGTTGGATGAATTGCGCGTGACCGATGTCCGAAAAGACGTCGGCACCGCCGGGCGACTGGCCATAAGTGGGTCCCTGGCCGACCTGGTCACCTACAGTTTCGGTTTCGACTCTCGCGATCCGTACTTCCGCGGGATCTCTTCGGCCACTCGCGGTGGTG
Source organism: bacterium (assembly GCA_030612965.1). Taxonomy (GTDB): domain Bacteria; phylum Zixibacteria; class MSB-5A5; order GN15; family FEB-12; genus JAJRTA01. The sequence goes on along the minus strand of JAUWMW010000096.1, from coordinate 7,150 downwards.
GCAGTGGCAATCTTGGCAGCGGCTCGTCATCGATGTCATACCGGTACAATTTGTCGCTGCAGTTCCATAAGTTGCTGCCGCCATCATGGGGCGCCAGGATCCCCATCACCTACTCGTACTCCAAGAGTACTACAACGCCTCTGCTGCGCACCTCCTCGGATATCGTGCTGCCCGAAAAAGTGCGAGAACTGGAGCAGAGTGTTCGGGAAACCCGCAGCTTGACCGTCAAGGAATCGTTCAAGTACAAGGGGAAGAACATCCTGTTCGATGTTCTGCTGAACCGGTTCAACAGCGGCCTTACATACGGTCGGACACTATCGCGTTCCGTACCGACTCCGTACAGCCTCAATGAAAACCTCAAGGTCACGTCCAATTTCGACCTGGGCATTAAAGGTATCCCCCGACCACCGATACTCTTCTGGACCAAACCGATTCCGATCGTCCGACGGGTTTCCGGCGCCACGCTTGGACTCTACCCGGACAGCTGGAAATTGTCCGGCAGCTTCAGTCGCAACATCAGCGTGTCGGATGACCCCAACTTCAATCGCCGCCACACTTACAAACGTGATTTCAATGGTCGAATGGATCTTAGCTATAAACTGTTCGACAACCTGTCGACCTCATTCAAATTATCGACCAGGCGGGATCTGTCCGATGTCAATCTTGTTAACCTGTCTTTCAGCGATTTCCGCCTTGGCCTGGAGACGAATTTCTTACAGTCCTTCAGCGGTAGTTATGATCCAAAGCTGTTGAGTTTTTTCGGCACAGCGTTTTCGTACCAGTCCTCCTACAGTGATAGTTGGGACCGGTCCTCTGAATCTCGGCACTCCAAGATGTCACGTTCCTGGAATGTCAAAGGCAGTTTCAATCACATGGCCTTGCTCGGGGGCAAATCGTCAGGCGGTGAACGCCACTTCAGTGGGCGTCGCAGGAATGTGCGAGCAGGCGGTGAGGGTGAGGAGAAAAAGGATGACGGCCAACCTTTCTACGACCCACCGTTGGCCGTGCTGCGCTTCCTGACGGGATGGATAAAGCCGCCCAGTTACAGTTATGGACAGTCATACAACTCCGCTGTTCCCGGTTTGCTTCAGCGGCCTTTCTGGCAGTATCGTTTTGGCCTTGAGCGCACTACCGATGTACCGACCACCACCCAAAGCCGACCACCTTCAGCCGGCGAAGGCATCAAGTACGACGCCTCCAGTGGTTTCAGCTTCCTGGGCGGAATAAGTTGCGATGTGAAATTCAGACGGTCGATAACTCGCGACGTCATTAAGCAGGGTTCGCGACATGAGTCTATCTCTACCTCGTGGCCCGATCTGTCCATTAGAATCAAGAAATTCACGACTCTGCCGCTTCTGAAGCCGATCGTCAACCGAATAATAGATGTCTTTGCCCCCCGTACCGGCTATTCGCGGTCAACCAAGGAAACGGTCGATCTGGATGGAGGTTTCTCCACTCAGAAAGGCGTCTCGATCAGGTACAGCCCGCTCCTGGCGATCAGCTTCAAACTGTTCAAAGCTCTCAGTCTCTCCGGTACAGCCACCAGATCGAAGGATGAAAGCGAGAAGTTCAATCCTTCGGACGGCAGCCCGCAGTCCCGCACCAGAAGCTCGCAGCAATCGCTGGCCTTTGATGCCAAATACTCATTCAGTGCGCCGGGAGGCATCGGTATCCCGATCTTTGGGAAGCTGAAGTTTCGCTCCAATGTCTCAATCACACTCGGTGTCAAGATGAACGACAGTAAGACGGAAACCTCCAGCCGCGGCAAACAGTATGTGGCCTCTGCCGACAAATCCGACTTCACCTGGAATGCTGTGCTGACCTACTCCTTCAGTCGACAGATCAAGGGCGGCCTGTCCACCCGCTGGCAGGATTCCAACGACAACTACCGCAATCGGCGCAGCCATCTGCGTGAAATCTCGCTCTGGACCGAGATCCGCTTCTAACGGCTTTTCCATTGACATGCCTGACTATTTCAATGAGATTGTTCAAATGTATCGCCTCAACCAACTCTGCCTCGCGGCATTGCTATTTGCCGCCCTGGGACTGTCATGCAGCCAGAATGCATCGGTCCCACCGACCTTCGACGGTCCTCGCGCCTTCAGCTATCTCGAGCGACAAGTAGCGTTTGGTCCGCGTGTCCCCGGCAGCGAGGCCTGGACAAACTGCCGAGCCTGGTACACGTCGTTTTTTGACAGTCTCGGTCTGGCGATCGACTCCCAGGTATTTGACTTTGTTGATCCATATTCTGGCGCGACTTTGCCTCTGGTAAACTTAATGGTATCAGTTGCCGGACGAAGCACCGATCAGCCGGGCATTATGCTGGCAGCCCACTGGGAGTGTCGTCCCCGCTGCGAACTCGCCAGCGATCCAGTGCTGGCCAAACAACCGCTCGACGGCGCCAATGACGGTGCCTCGGGTGTCGCGGTTCTCATGGAACTCGCCATGTTACTGGCCGAGCAACCACCTCCCCTGAGCGTGCAGTTGGTATTGTTCGACGGCGAGGATTGGGGCGAGCCGGGCGATCTGGAGTATTACATGCTCGGGTCGCGTGAGTTCGCCCGTCGAGGTGTCCGCGACAAATATCGCTTCGCTATCGTGCTGGACATGATAGGTGACAAAGATCAGCAGATATATCGTGAGGGCTACTCCCAGCAGTTTAATCCCTCCCTCAACAACATGGTTTTTGACGCCGCGGCAAGGCTGGGCCTCACCACCTTTCGCGATTCGGTCAAGTACTTCGTGCATGACGATCATCTTTCACTCAACAGCGGAGGCCTGCCGGCGATTGATTTGATCGACTTCGATTACCCTCACTGGCACACCGAGAGGGATACCCCCGACAAGTGTTCGCCGGAGGCGCTTGAGAACGTTGGCAGACTAATGGTTCACCTTATCTATAATCCGTCGCTATGGCCGACAAACTGATTCTCAAACCTCGTGGCTTCCCTGCCGTTGAGGAATTGCTTCAGCGTCCGTCGCTGGCCGCAACCGTCGCAACAGTGCCGCGACCGTATGCGGTGACGGTTGTCAAACGAATCATCGCCGATAACAAAGCCCGTCTGAAAAGCAAGAAGGCTCGCATCACCGAAGCCGATCTTGAACGAGAGATCACGACAGCGATTATGGCCTCCAAAAGACGCGAGATGACCCGCGTGATCAACGCCACCGGTGTAGTTGTGCACACCAACCTGGGGCGGGCGCCGCTGTCGCCGAAGCTGTTCGATGAGATCAAACAGGTCGTCACCGGCTACGGCAACGTCGAATACGATCTCAGCGGCGGCAAGCGGGGTGGCCGCGGAGCGGCTTGCGAGGAGTATCTTTCGTTGTTGGCCGGCTCGGAGAGCAGCACCGTCGTCAACAACAACGCCGCCGCGCTCTTGTTGATTTTGAATAGTCTGGCCAATCGTAAGGAAGTCCTGATATCCCGCGGCGAGTTGGTGCAGATCGGCGGTGGTTTTCGGATTCCGGACATCATGAAAAAATCAGGGGCGCGCCTTCATGAAGTCGGCACTACCAACATCACCACGCTGTCCGACTACGAAGACAATCTTTCCCCACGTACCGGGCTGATTCTGAAAGTTCACAAAAGCAACTTCATGCAAGCCGGGTTCACCGAGGAGGTTGACATTGGACCGTTAGTTGAACTGGGTCACCGACACCAGGTCCCGGTCGTGAACGATCTTGGCAGTGGCGTGTTCATCGCCACCAGGAAGATCCTTGGGCAAACCGAACCGACGGTACAGCAATCGGTCAAGAGCGGCGCCGACCTGACCTGTTTCTCCGGTGACAAGATGTTAGGCGGCGTGCAGGCCGGTATGATTGTCGGCGGTGACATTCTGGTCAAGAAGCTGAAGCGCAATCCGCTTTTTCGCACCATGCGATTGGACAAAATCATGTTCGCATTTCTGGAGCGCCTGCTGTCCATTTATCTCAATGGTGACCAACTCGACAAGATCAGACTCTGGCAGCTTCTTTCCGTCACTGAATCACAACTATACGAGCACGGTCGACGAATCATCGATGAACTCGACCATCCGGACGGACTGACGGTCACTGCGACCCAGGCGTACGTCGGGGGCGGCGCGCTGCCGGAAACTCACCTGCCTTCCATCGGCATCGTCTTCGACCGCAAGTATCGCCCGACTGTGATGATGCGCACTTTTCGCGAGATGGACCCACCGGTGATCGGTCGCATCGAGAATGAACAGTATATCCTCGATCTCAAGGCAGTCGCCGAGAATGAACTGGAAGCGTTACGCGATGCAATTCGCCGGGCGCTGAAGTGAGGCGAATTCAAGCATGCTGGTAATCGGAACGGCTGGGCATATCGACCACGGCAAATCGGCCATCGTCAAGCGCCTGACCGGAACCGATCCCGACCGCCTGCCCGAGGAGAAATTGCGCGGCATGACCATCGATCTCGGTTTTGCCTTTCGCGGTGACGATGAGAAAGGTGCTATCGCGTTCGTAGACGTTCCCGGCCATGAACGATTCGTCAAGAACATGATCGCCGGTGTTGGCGGGATCGACGCTGTGATGTTAGTGATTGCTGCCGACGACGGCTGGATGCCGCAGAGTCAGGAACATTTTCAAATCGTTCGTCTCCTGGGTATCAACCACGGCCTTATCGTCATCAACAAGATTGATCTGGCCGAACAAGACTGGCTGGAGTTGCTGACCGAGGATGTTCGCGAGAAGGTTGCCGGGACTTTCATGGCCGAGGCTCCGATTTTCCATGTTTCAGCGCAGACCGGCGATGGCTTCGAGGAATTGGAGCGCTATCTCGATACCCTTCCCGCCCGGATTTCATCGCAGCGCGACATCGGCAAGGCGCGCTTGTATATAGATCGGTCGTTTGTGCTCACTGGGATCGGTGGCGTGGTGACCGGCACCTTGCGCGGCGGAGCATTGTCGGTCGGGCAGACGGTCTCCGTGTGGCCTTCCGGCGCCTCCGGCAAAGTGCGCTCGTTGCGCGCCAATAACCGTGAAGTTACCAAAGCGGAACCGGGACACCGCACGGCCTTAACCCTGACCGGTGTCGATAAGGAGAACCTGGTGCGCGGCGGCGTCATTACCGACCGCCGGGACCAGACATATTTCGAAGATCGTCCGGTGCTGGCGCTGTCGATGGAGTTACTGCCTGAGGCGCCGGTTTCCCTGAGCGACCGACGACGCATTCTGTTCATCACCGGCACCAGCGAGGTCGAAGGTGAGATCAGAATGTATAATCAAAAAGTTGTAAAGCCGTCGCAATCTTCGATCATCTTCTTCCGACCCGACCAACCGGTCTATACTCTGACCGGCGATCATTATATCGCCCGGCTGCCCACGCCGATGGTTACCCTTGGCGGCGGACGCGTCCTCGACCACCTGCCTCGCTTACCCTATCGTCGTGAGGCGCGCCGTTACGAGTACCTTAAGTCGAGAATAACAGGCTCCGACGTTGACCTGGTATTCAGCGAGTTGTCGTGCGCGATCATGATACCATCAAGTACGCTCCTGGAACACTCTACGCTGTCACATAGCCAGGTATCCTCGGCTGTCAAACAACTGATGAAAGACGGACTTGTGGATCGGTTCAACGATAAGCTGTTTCACAAAACACACTTCGAGAGTATAGTGTCCGCCTTCGAGGAACAGGCCTCGGCTTATCTCAAGAGCAAGCCGCATTTGAAAGGACTGACTCGCGAGCAGGTAGCGCAGTTTTCTTCGACGGATGCAGAAGCGGTCACTGATCTGCTGGACTGGTTGATTCACAGCGGCAAGTTGGTAAACCTGGGCGACCGCTACAATCTGGTCGGGCGCGGGATGAGTCTGAAGGGCGGCATCAAGGTCGCCCACGACGAGATAATCGCCCAACTGAAAGAACAGCCGCACACACCGCCACGCTTGGCTTTACTGGCACAGGGCGGCAAAGATCATCGCGATGCTATCAAGTTCATCATCGAGTCAGGTGAGGGGTACAAATGCAGCTCGGAGTTCCTGTTTCTCAGGGCTGCCTGGGAGGAGATCGTCACGTTCATCAAAGAGCAACTCGACGCCACCGATGAACTGGCCGTGAGTGATCTCAAGGATCGATTCGGTATCTCGCGCAAATTCGCTATCCCCATTCTTGAGGAAACCGATCGGTTGAAGCTGACCACACGCGACGGCGACGTTCGCATCAAAGGAGATCGTTATGACAGCTAAGAGGCTGATCCACAACGCCCGCATCCTGACCCAGGCCGATGGACTGGTGGTTGACTCCATAGCGCTGAACAAAGGCCGCATTGTGGCCGTCGGACGAAATCTGGAACATGATCCGGACTTCCATAAGTATCGAAAGATCGACCTCAATGGACTGACCGTGACGCCCGGTTTCGTTGATGCGCATACTCATTTCTACTACATGGCGCTTGCTTATGGTCGTGTCTCGCTACTGGGATTGGATTCGATCGAGGCATGTCTGGAGACGATCCGCAAGTTCGCCGCTAAACTCAAGAAGCACGAGTGGGTGGTCGGCGAAGGGTTCGAGGTGGACCGCTTCAAGCGGCGCGTTGAACCAAACCGCCTGATGCTCGACAACGTAACGGGTGGTCGTCCGGCCTTTTTCTTTTCTAAGGATCAGCACACCGCATGGGTCAACAGCCGGGCGCTGAAGCTGGCTGGGATTACACGCAAGACTCGTCAACCGGTGGGCGGCGAGATCGTTTGTGATGCAGCAGGCGAGCCGACCGGCATTCTCCTCGAGGGAGCAGCTTATCTACCGGTTCACGATCTGATCGGATCGCCGACGGCGGTCCAGACAGATCGATTCTACCGCCGCGCACTCAAGATAGCTTACCAGCGCGGCGTGACCGGTGTTCATTCGTTCGACGGACCCTCGGCGTTGGCCTTCTTCACGGAAAAGGCCGAAAAGGGTCGCCTCGGTTTGCGGATCAATCATTACCCCGGAGCGCAGATGCTTCCCAAAATGCACCGAGTGGGAGTGCGCTATGGCGCCGGTGATGAGTTTCTGCGTATCGCGGGTGTCAAGATTTTCGCCGATGGTTCTCTGGGCAGTCAAACGGCTCTTTGTTTCAACAAGTATCCGGGTGGGAACAATCGCGGGATCGAGACCACATCACCCTCGGAGTTGCGGCGCTTGATCAAATCGGCGGCTCGGTTG
>JAUWMW010000173.1 GCA_030612965.1 bacterium | reverse complement strand
TTCAGAGTGTCGGCTACCTCACTCTCCGACAACTCCAGTTCTTTGGCGATCTCCTGAGCCGAGGGGAGACGTCCCAACCCCTGCTCCAGTCGACTCGAGATCTTGCCGATCTTGTGCAGCGTTCCCACTCTGTTGAGGGGGAGACGGACAATCCGGCTCTGCTCAGCCAGCGCCTGCAGGATCGCCTGTCGGATCCACCACACGGCGTAGCTGATGAATTTGAATCCGCGGGTCTCGTCAAACCTTTTGGCCGCCTTGATGAGGCCGATATTGCCCTCATTGATTAAATCGGCCAGGGACAGACCCTGATTCTGATACTGTTTTGCCACCGAGACAACGAAGCGCAGATTAGCCTTGGTCAGAGCCTCCAGGGCCGATTGGTCGCCCTGCTTAATCTTTCTGGCAAGTCGCACTTCCTCTTTGGCATTGATCAAAGGAGTTTCCCCGATTTCGCGGAGATAAAGGTCCAGAGACCTGTCTTCATCGCGATATTTTAGGGATGCTTTAGCCACTTCTGTTGACTATCTCCTTCCTATGGGTTTGGCCGACGGCACCCTTCCATCCACCTGAATGGGACTGCCATCAACTGTTATCTGTTACCCTTACGGCCTGATGACCTTGCGGGCCATCGTGCCGTCCGGTTCCAATACTATTAATGGAACACGTCGAGTCGACGGTTCCAATGCGTCCACTACTTGTTCTACGTCCTCAAGTGACTTTACGGTGACGTCGTCAATCGAGAGAATGATCGTACCTCGACTGATCGAAGCATTATCCGCAACGGAGCCAGCCTGCACCCGCCTGATATATACGCCGTCCACCCGGCGAATATTCATGGCCCGCGCAATTTCCGACGTGAAGTTGACCAGTTCCATACCTAACCAGCGTTGGGCCGCAAAATCATCGGGATTGCTGACCCGCACCGGTTGTGATCTCCGACCGGCGTCTCGATCTCCGATTACCGTCTCCAAAGTCATGTGTTTGCCGCCGCGTACGATCTCGATCGGAACCACCTGACCATCCCTGGCGGTCGAAACCAGAACCGAGAACTGACCGCTGTTTTCGATTTGCTGATCCTTGAATCCTACGATCACATCACCCTCGTGTAAGCCGGCTTCATCGGCCGGCGAGGCAGTCATCACCGAGTCGATAGTGATACCGCGCACCGACTCCAGTTCATGCCGTTTGGCCTCTCGCTCAGTGACTTCGTGGTACCAGATACCCAACCAGCCTCGCGTTGCCCGACCAGTGGCGATCAGGTCCGGCACGATAGCCCGCGCCAGATTGATCGGGATAGCAAAACCGATCCCTACCGATCCGCCCGTCGGACTGGAGATAGCAGCGTTGACACCGACACATTCACCCTTGAGATTCAAAAGCGGTCCCCCGGAATTGCCGGGATTAATGGAAGCATCGGTCTGGATATAACTCTGGTAGTAAGGGTCCTCGCCACCTCCAAAGCGGAGGTTGCTTCGCGCTATGGCGGAGATCACACCCACCGTGACCGTCCGATCGAGGCCCTGCTGCGGAAACGGGTTGCCGATGGCGATAGCCCAGTCGCCTACTTTGATATCATCGGAATCGCCAAACGGAATCACCGTAATATCATCCTCCGGCTCAACTTTCAGAACAGCCAGATCTGTTTGCGGATCCTGACCCACCAGGGTAGCATCGTAGCGGTAGCCGCTGGCCGTGCGTACGGTCATCTGTACGGCATTCTCAACCACGTGATTATTGGTCAGAATGTAGCCGTCCTCCCGGAAAAAGAATCCTGATCCGGACGAAGTGGAGTAATTCGAACCGTGATACCACCACGGCAGATGTTGTTCGCGGGAGCGGGCCGAGATATTGACCACGGCATCCTGGACATTCTCCACCACAGCCACAAACGGCGACTCGTACTCGCCATCGCGCTCTACAACCGGATATACCCCAGCGTATAACACCCCAGGCTCGGTTACCGGATCGGTCGAGGCGACCAAAAACGGCAACTGAGGTGCCAGCAGTATTCCGATAAGGGTAAAGACTACGGCTACCAAGCCCCAGGAAACTAGCCGTGACCCCTTGTGGTGGTTCGAATCCTTAAGGATTACGGGCTGCACCAAACGACGTCATCCTCCAATACAACAACCACGTATAATACTTATAGTGTTGCCTGTTGTCAAGTGATATTTTGCCGGCATCATCATTCTCCACTACTTATAACGTTCCAAACGCCAATATGATGCAAAAATCCTGTGCGATTGTGTTAACATCGGTTAAGGCCGGGTTTAGGGAGGGCAGGGTGCCTGACCAAGTCACCCCGAGCGCAGTCGAGGGGCGAAATCCTTCGGTTGCTCGCTCATGCCTCGACTGCGCTCGGCATGACACTGTGTGGCGGCCAATTTCCCCGGCTGCCCTTCTTTGTGCCCGCGTGATCTTCAGATCGCGTGGCACTCTGATCGAGAGTCAGCGCATGAAAATCTTGTCTGTGGGCGGCAGATGTTCACATCTGCCGCCTGAACTATTCTCATGCCGGCGACGGAAATGCTCTGTCATGCCGGACTTGATCCGGCATCCAGGTCCGGATTCTAAGACTGGATACTGGCCTTCGCCAGTATGACACAACTGTAGCCTACAGCAGTATTGGGTTGCAAGAACGGGCCTTTCCATGGTATATTACTTCCGTGCTTTAGAACTCGCCGGGGCGGGTTCTTACTAACACTAAGACTATCTGACGGAGAAATCATGAACCGCATCGCTGCCGTACTCTTCACCCTCAGTGTTGTCCTAATGACAACCACCGGATCAGCAACAACGCCTCAATCAGTTGAAGTCACCCGCAACCTCATATCCATGCCGTTGGCCTTTACCGAGAACCGGGGGCAGTGGGATGAACAGGTGTCGTTCCGCGCCAATGCCGGTGGAGCAACTATGTGGTTTACCAAAGACGGCGCCGTCTACCAGTTCACCCGGACTATTCCCGTAGGTCAGGACCCTCGTGGTCCTGACGGACGTCAGGATGGCAGGCATCCTGACCTACAAGACTCTGTCTTTCTACAAGACTCTGTCATTCCCGCGCAGGCGGGAATCCACTCTTCCGAACCGGACAGCATCGAGTCCATCGCCATCAAGGCGTCATTCATCGGTGCCAACCCAAACCCGCAGACGGTCGGTGCTGACATGATGGAGTACAAGTGCAACTACTTCATCGGCAATGATCCTAACGAATGGCACACCGATGTCCCCAATTACAATGCCATCGTCTATGAAGAAATCTACTCCGGCATCGACCTGAAGTACTATGGCAACGGCAAGCAAATGGAGTATGATTTTATCGTCGAACCCGGTGCTGACTATTCGCAGATAGAGATACAGTACGAAGGCGCGGAATCAATCTCGATAAATGACAATGGTGAACTGGTCGTTGAAACCAAATGGGGTGAGGTCGTAGAACAACGCCCTGTGATTTATCAGATAGATAATAGCTCCCGTATTGCTGTTACCGGTGAATACAGCCTGAAGGGTGAGAGCTCTTTTGGTTTTGAACTCAATAACTACGACCCAGCCTTACCGCTGGTAATTGATCCGGTTTTGTCTTACAGCACTTATCTCGGGGGTAGTAGTGATTATGATCAAGGCAATAGCATTGCAGTAGATACTTCCGGGGCGGCGTATGTGACTGGATATACATATTCCACCGATTTCCCGACCCTCAACCCGTATCAGGGAACATTGCAGGGTAATAGTGATGTTTTTGTCACCAAGTTAAGCAGTTCCGGCAACAGCCTGGTCTACAGTACCTACATAGGCGGTGGTGATTATGATTATGGCAATGGTATTGCAGTAGATGCTTCCGGGGCGGCGTATGTGACGGGATCTACGGAATCCACCGATTACCCGACGTTCAATCCGTATCAGGGAACATATCAGGGTGACAGTGATGATTTTGTCACCAAGATAAGAAGTTCCGGCACCAGTCGGATTTACAGCACCTATTTGGGTGGAAGTTTTTGGGATGATGGCAATGGCATATCGGTTGATGCTTCCAGGGCGGTGTATGTGACTGGATTTACGGAATCCACCGATTTCCCGACCCTCAACCCGTATCAGGGAACATTGCAAGGTGGTTCTGTGGATGCTTTTGTCACCAAGTTGTCCAGTACCGGCAACAGCTTGATCTACAGCACATATTTAGGTGGTGATGGTTATGATCACGGCAAAGGCATTGCTGTAGATGCTTCCGGAATGGCATATGTGACAGGATTAACATTTTCCACCGATTTCCCGACGTTCAACCCGTATCAGGGAATATATCAGGGTGATAGAGATGCTTTTGTCACCAAACTAAACAGTTCCGGCAACAGTCTGATTTACAGCACCTACTTAGGTGGTGGTGATAATGATAAAGGCTATGATATCGCAGTGGATGCTTCCGGGATGGTATATGTGACAGGATATACATATTCCTTTGATTATCCGTTACTCAATCCATATCAGGGAACGAAACAGGGTTATTCTGATGCTTTTGTCACTAAGATAAGTAGTTCCGGCAACAGCCTGGTTTACAGCACCTACTTGGGTGGTGATGGTTATGACTTTGGTTATGGTATCGCAGTAGATGCTTTTTGGGAGGCGTATGTGACGGGAGAGACAAACTCCACCGATTTTCCGACGCTTAACCCGTTTCAGGGGACTAATCATGGTGGTCAGGATGCTTTTGTCACCAAGTTAATCAATTCTGGTGATAGCCTGATTTACAGCACCTACTTAGGTGGTAATTATAATGATTATGGCAGAGACATCGCAGTAGATGCTTCCGGGGCGGCGTATGTGACGGGAAATACGAATTCCACAGATTTCCCAACACTCAACCCGTATCAGGGGACACTGCAGGGTGGGTCTGTAGATGCTTTTGTCACCAAACTGAGTGAACCGATTGTCAGTTGCTGCCTCCCACCGATCCGCGGAAACGTAGACTACGATGCGCTGGATCAGATTGACATCTCTGATTTGGTATACACAGTCGATTACATGTTCAACGGTGGCCCCGCGCCTATCTGTGAAGACGAGGCGGACGTCAACGGCGAGGGCGGAATCGACATCTCCGACCTCGTACACCTGGTTGACTACATGTTTAACGGAGGCCCACCGCCGGTGGCGTGTCCGTAG
>JAUWMW010000303.1 GCA_030612965.1 bacterium | reverse complement strand
GGCTCTATCGTCTTGGACCAGCCGACCAGTTCGTTATGGTTGAACTCGGCGAAATGGTTGGCAAATGCGAGGTTCTTGCCGTTTTCACAGAGTTGCCCTTTGAACCGTATCGCGACAGCATCCATGAGGGTCGGACCGCTGTAGATGATCGGGATGCGACCGTGGATCTTGAGAGCCAGATTCTTGGCCGGATTCTGTTCGGATGGCTGATCCTCTATGTAGCCGTCGCGAAATTTCTGCAGGCTGGCGACGACCGTTTCGAGTTCCTTGGAGACATCTTTGGCCAAACCGATCTTCTCCAGAAACATGACCAGCGGTATGAAAGAGTATCCCAAAGCCGCCCGTGGCTGCAAGCCTTCAGGCAGCTTGGCCATCGGAATCTGATTCAATTCGCAGATGTCGCCCAGCAAACCGCCGGTGCTGATAGCCACCATCATCGCCTTACGGGTCAGTGCATCCTCGACAGCCGCGATAGTCTCCTCGGTGTTGCCGCTGTAAGATGATGCAATCACCAGCGTCTCATCATCCACGTATTCGGGCAGGACGTAGTGGCGACACACCTCGAATGGTACCAGCAGCTTGGACGAAAGATAGGTCCGAGTGAGATCGCCGCCGATAGCCGAACCGCCCATGCCGACCACAACAATGTTCTTTATACCGCTGAACTCGTCGGCGTCGATCTGCCAGCGCTGAGCCAGAGTAAGGGCATCGGCCATCTGTTCAGGCAAATCAAAAATCCGATTGTACATATTACTCGGATCAGCCTTGCGTACGGTTTCAATGTCGTCAAGAATCGTCAATTTAATGGTCCTTATGCTTGAAGTTTCTTTTTGTGCAACTCTGATCTGAAATTCTCCAGAATCTGCCTGACTGTTGACTCAGAACCGGCGGCCAGCACCGGTGCTACCAAGTGCCGCACCAACCGGGAGTCTATCCGTTTTACGAGTCGACAGAGGTCGAATATCCTGTTTGGATTCATCGATAGCTGATCTACACCCATCCCGATAAACAACGGCAGGGCCAACAAGTCGCCGGCGACTTCGCCGCAGATTGAGACCGGTTTGCCGAACCGTTTGCAAGCCTTCACCGTGGTGTGAATCAGGTTCAGGACGGCCGGGTGATACGGTGAATAGAGTCCAGCCACTTTGTTGTTCATACGATCCGCGGCCATAGTGTACTGGGTCAGGTCGTTGGTGCCGATCGACATGAAGTCGACCCGGGGGGCCATCGTCTCGGCTGTCATAGCTACGGCCGGAACTTCGACCATTATGCCCAGTTCGATATTATCGTCAAACGCGATCTTCTGCCGTCGCAGGGAGAGCTTGACCTGAGAGACCAGTTTGTGCGCTCGTTCCACCTCGGAAAGCTCAGTGACCATCGGCAGCATGATTTTGAGGCGGCCGAACTTCGACGCACGTAGGATAGCTCTGATCTGCATCTTGAAGATGTTGCTGCGATCAAGCATTACCCGGATACCGCGCCAACCGAGAGCCGGGTTCATTTCCTCCGGCCAGCCGGCGTCGCTGCTGATCTTGTCGTAACCCAGATCAAACGTCCTTAGCACCACCGAGCTGCCGGCGAATTTCTCGGCTACCTGTCGGTAGGTTTCAAACTGCGTCTCCTCGTCGGGAAAGCGGTTCTCGACCAGGTATAGAAACTCCGTGCGGTAAAGCCCGATCGGAAAACCTTTCTCCGCCAGAATATCGTCGACCGGTCCACTCAGTGACAGGTTTCCGGCAATACCGACTTCGACACCATCGCGGGTGACCGGGGGCACGCGTGTCAGCCTTCTAATGCGGGTAACCAACGCCGGGCCGTGGCGCTTTTTGCGCTTCTGATACTCAGCCCAGTCTTCATCGGTCGGATTGATAATCGCCTCACCGGCCGTGCCGTCAAGGATAATGCGGTTGTTGCTGGACACCGCCGCGTAAGCGCCATCCACCAGCACCACCGGCAACAACAGCGAGCGGGCTATCAACCCCATATGCGAATCAGCCCCACCTTTGGAAACAAGGAATCCGACCACCTTACGCTGCCGATAGGTGAGAACATCGCTGGGAGTAAACGATTTACCGACCAGGATAGTGTTGGGCGGGAGTTTCAACTCACACTTATCAAACCCGCTCAGATGAGACAATACGCGCGTCGAGACCGACTTGATATCCTCGGCCATCTGGCGCATGTAGTAATCTTTGGATTGCTCTAAGGGTTCTATTGTTCGCTTGACAAGATGATCGTAGATGTAGGCGGCGTTGCGTTTTCGCGAGCGGATTTCCTCTTTGACTTGTTTGAGGAACTCGTAGTCACTGGCAATAAGCAGTTGGGCGTCGAACACCTTGGCCACCGGGCCGCCCATTTTCCTGCCGGCCGTCTCGCGCAGTTCGCGCAGTTCGCTTACTGTCTGCTCGACCGCACGATCCAACGCCTCGGTTTCTTGTGTGAGCCGGGTGGTCGCGATAGCTACCTCGGCCATTTCGGATTCGCCCGGCAGAATCACCCTCGCGTGTCCGAGGACGATCCCACCGGATATGGAAAGGCCACGTAGTAGCCTGCGTTTGCCGGTCATAGCGATACACTCCTGCGAAATCCACCGCAAGTCAATCCACTTATCCAATTGATATTACCCGCCCCCATGTAAGATGGCAAGGATAAAGTTGG
>JAUWMW010000351.1 GCA_030612965.1 bacterium | reverse complement strand
GTGTACTGGCCAGTCACAGTAAACTCCGCCACCACCGTGTCCCACACCACGCCGTAGGCCGAGACAAACTCAGCCACCGGGAAACTCACCACCAATACTTCCCCGCTGAAATCGGGATGAAACGGCAGTACCGCAATGTCGGTCGCCGCAATCGAGCCGTTGATCAACAGTGAAGGGCTATGGATATCGTCACCGCCGAACGGCGGAGGTAGGTTCCCAAGGTAAAGAAGGCCGCTGACCGTGTCCATGGCGTGGGCGTAAAGCGCTGGCATTGGGTCGGGCGCCAGAGCGCAAATCGGCGCGGCTGCAGGCACATAACTGGTGTCGATAATTCTGATTGCATATAGATCGGTAGTGTCCGGGGGATACTCGTAGGTATACTTGTAGGTTCCGGCGACCGCCAGGCTCGCGTCCAGTCGCATGCGATCAGCCGTCAGCGATTGACCTATGGTGGGGTAGCCGGCCGGTTGATATGTTTGTTGCCACATGAGAGCGCCGGATTGTTCGAGCTTCATTAGCAGTCCGGCGATGTAGATATACTCACCATCGGTGCCGTAGCCCAGAAAGCTGCCGTCCTCGAGGGCGACGATCTCCCGCAGAGTAGCGCAGCAGAACGCCTCGTAGGCATAGGCCCAGAGCGAATCGCCGAGCGGATCGACCCGAATGACCAAAGCTTCGTTGAATGGTAATTCAGAGTAGCCATAGTAGACCACGCCGCAGACTACAATATCTCCGTTCGGGCAGATATCGAGTCCATACAGTCTGGCGTCACCAGACTCGAACCGTCGCTGCCACATGATTTGGCCGTTATCGTCCAACCGCGCCAGCATGGGACTGTATTCCCCGCTCCTGCCGCACACGACATAGCCGCCGCCGACCAGCCCATGGATGTTAGTCAGTTCCTCACGCCGCCCCGGCTCACCGAACACGGTGCGCCAGCGCTCATTACCGTCGGCATCGAAACCGACGACAAAAGCGTCAACTTCCGACGACAAGCAGGCATTGCGGCCACAGACTGCGAAGCCGCCGTCCTCTTGAAGAGCAATCCCGAGGGGTGGCTGATCGCCGTCGCTACCGTGTTGTCGCGCCCAGAGGCTGTCGCCGTTGGCGTCGAGTTGCAGTAGGACGATGTCACCGGTCTCGTTCGAAGCGCTGGTTGAGGCCACTATAACAAACCCGCCGTCAGCGCACACGGCCAGATCGTACCCTCTACTGGCATAGCACGCCGTCCAGAGCGTGTCGCCCTGTGGGTCGATACGGACGAGGTACATCATCCAATCCCCGGCTGCGGTCGTCTGCGTGTAGCCCAGCAGCACATAGCCGCCATCCGGCACGTCCCTGACGACGTGACAGGCATCTTCGTAAGAGCCGCCGTAGTTCCCGCTCCAGTCGATATTCTGGGCGAATGTAATCGCACCGCCAAGCAGCCAAGCTGCAAACAGAAGACTTATGAAATGTCTCACTGATTTCTCCTCTCTGTCGACATATAGAGCCTCGACAACTCGTTCAGCCGACGAGCACTGTGATATGACCTCCATATCATAAGAAAAAACCGATTTTGTCAATAGTACTTATGCTGACACCCCATCATGAAGGAGGCTGTCTCATAGGTTCGTTTCGCCGGGTCCTGATCTCGACGCAGTCGAGGGTGTGACCCGGCGATCTCTTCTAAACGGCTGAGGAGAGAGCGCATAAGAAACCGGCGGTTCTCACGACCTCCTCCGGATGTCGAAGGAACCACCGGAACAACCGCTTATGGGACAGCCTCTCCTCGTCTGCCCCTGTGTCCACGTGGCGCA
>JAUWMW010000337.1 GCA_030612965.1 bacterium | reverse complement strand
TGAGTTTTTCGAGAAAGGTCCGGCTTTTCTGAATCCGCTCATCATGGAGGAAATCGCCCAGGCCGTGGAAATGAATGTGGCCACGATCAGTCGGGTTTCATCGGGGAAGTACGTGCAGACGCCGTTCGGCGTAAAAGAGATTAAGTACTTCTTCAATTCAGGGATCGCCAAGGCCGACGGCTCGGATATGTCGAAGCGTTCGGTTAAACAGCGTATCGAGGAGATCATCAAGAGCGAACCCCTCGATAAGCCGTTTTCAGATCAGGAAGTATTCCGCCGGCTGAATGACGAGGGGATTCGACTGGCCCGACGAACTGTTACCAAGTATCGCGAGGAGTTGAAAATACCGTCAGCCCGTCTTCGCAAGAGGGTTTAGCAACGGGACGCTGAATTGCCGAAGGGCGGGAGTTTTTTCGAGGCGCCCAAAGAGTGCGCGACGACCTTAGAAGTTCACACGACGAAAAGCCGCATCCGATTACTACCGTATTCGGTTGTTTTTCGTATGAAATAGTAGTAGCGGTTACACTTTTGTTTCGCCATAATATAGGAGAGGATGGTGTTTGCGTCGGTAACCTTCGGCGGAGTAGCCGGGTAGGGCTATAGGATTCAGTTTCGACCAGAGCAGCGGAGTTCGATACTTTGAATATCTGCCTTAGGGAAGTGGCACAACAAAGAAAGCACCTTTTCATAGGAAGAACAGACAGTCCGTCGT
Source organism: bacterium (assembly GCA_030612965.1). Lineage (GTDB taxonomy): Bacteria > Zixibacteria > MSB-5A5 > GN15 > FEB-12 > JAJRTA01. Next base: position 1,294 of record JAUWMW010000337.1, on the reverse strand, counting down.
TCCGGGTAACGACGCTGTCATTTTGATAAACTTTTAGATGGATTTCGCCAGGAAAGGAGAAATTCAGCCATGCAAAAAACGATCACTGCTCGCCATTTTGATCTCACCAATGAGATGCGAGAACGAGCCGAGACCGAGGTGGAAGGCCTGACTCGTTACTTTGAGAATATCATCTCGGCCGACCTGGTTCTGGACACCAAGCGTCACGTGCACAAGGCTGAGCTAAGGGTAAAGGTTTACAACCAGAGTTTGAGCGGTACCGGTGAAACCGACGACATGTACAACTCTATTTCCGTAGCGGTTGACAAGGTCAAGGGTCAATTGAAAAAGTACAAGGGGAAGCTGAGGGACAGGCGGCCGGATGAAATCAGTGAGGTTGTCGATAAACTGACTCGTCCCGCCACTGATGTCGACGAGATCGACCAGTAGTCGATTCTCACAACATAGCTCGTAAAGCCCGCCCGGCACCGGACGGGCTTTTCTGTACCATAGTTTGCAGTGTTCTGCTTTTTTTGTGCCGGTATGTCCGACCACTTCAGGAGCGCGTCCAGCGTAGGACTCTCGGAAACGCATTGTCGGTCAGCCGGTTGGACTGATTTCCCCCGGCCAGTAGTGATTGGCACAGTTCTTACATTCATCCCTGTGGAGTCAAATCGCATGGATCAACAACTGGCCTCTATATTCGCAAACGCGTCATCGTTTCTGCTGGTAGGCGCGTTGGTCGCGGCGCTGTTTTTCGCCGGTGCCGGACTGAGAGAACTCAGGAGCGATTTCCTTCAGGGACTACTGTTGATCGGCATCGCTGGGTTCTTTGTCGCCGCGCACCTGTATTACTTTCTGAACATTCCGGATGGGTCGCGTTTTGCAGCGGAAGTGACCGATCTCGACTTCTGGGGCTGGGGAGCCATGCTCCTTGCGCCCGCCTTGATCGTGATGTTCCTGGCCCGGGGAATCTGTGACGTGGCCCAGCAACTCCGACAGGTGGCACTGATCCGACTCTTCTTCGGCCTCACTCTGCTCTGCTTTGTTTACATGATCGGCAGCACCTGGTCGACCGACACCAAAGCGATTGTGACGGCATTCTATGGTTTCACCTGGCTTGGCCTGGAGTAGGCCGCTCGTTAACCCTACTGTGTCCGATAATACTGCGACAGCAGTTCCTGGTTCATCCCCCCTTCGAAATTCAACTGATCAACCAACCGGCCCGGACTGGCACTGTCTATCCCCAGAGGCAGGAACTCATAGTCGTCAAACTCTCGCCTCTCAGGATCAAGCCTTTCCAGTCGGGCGGTCA
>JAUWMW010000298.1 GCA_030612965.1 bacterium | reverse complement strand
GTCGACAGGTCCAACCCCTTGAAGTCAGAGACCAGCGTCTCGATCGTGGTCATGTCATTCAGCAGTTTGTTGCCTTGCTCATCGATAGTTATTGACAGTTCATCACGCCCTTCATTCACCAGCGATAAAACCTGCCAGAGTGCCTGCCGCCTGCTGTAGCCGAAACATTTGAAAGCGCCGATCATCGCGAGTTGTTCCAGCGTGCCCTGGTTCAGTTTGGTGCGATGCATGAAATCCTCGATGGATTCGAACGGCCCTCTAAGCAGTTCCGCTTCGATGAGTTCTTTCGCGGCCTTGCCAAGGCTCTTGACCTGACAGAATCCGAGACGGACTTTGTCGCCATCGACTGTACAATCCCACTGACTTGTGGAAGCATCGACCGGGATGAACTTGATACCGCGGCGTTGGGCTTCGTAGACGACCGTCGAAGGGTTGTAGAACCCCATCGGCTGTGAGTTCAATAGCGAACAATAGAATTCCTGCGGATAGTAGACCTTGAGATAAGCTGAGACATAGACCAAGAGCGCAAACGAGGCGGCGTGCGACTCGGCGAAACCGAAGTCGGCAAAGGCGGCCAGTTGGTCGAAGATTCTCAGCGCCGCTTCGTGCGGGATACCGTTTTTCATCATGCCGTTGATCAAGCGTTGACTGAGTGCCTGCATTTTTTCGTGCGAGCGTTTATGACCCATGGCGCGGCGCAACTCATCCGCTTCGCTGGGCGTGAAGCCGGCTGCGGCTATCGCTACCCGCATCCCCTGCTCCTGAAAGAGGGGGATACCCAGAGTTCGCTCGAGGATCGGTTCGAGACAGGGATGCGGATAGGTGATCGGCTCCTCACCGTTACGCCGCCTCAGGTATGGATGCACCATGTCCCCCTGGATGGGACCGGGACGGATCAACGCTACTTCCACGATAAGGTCATAAAATTGCCTGGGGCGATGGCGCGGCAGCGTGTTCATCTGGGCGCGCGACTCCACCTGAAAGACACCGACCGTATCCGCCTGACAGATCAGATCATACACGCGCGGGTCGTCGTACGAAAGTCTGGCCGGATCAATCGTGACGCCGCGGTTCTTCTTGATTAGTTTGAAGGCGATATCCAACAGCGACAGCATCCCCAACCCCAACAGATCGATCTTGACAAACCGCGCCGCCTCAGTGTCGTCCTTATCCCACTGGATAACGGAGCGGTTCGGCATAGCGGCGTTCTCGATCGGGACGATCTCCGACAGTGGTCGTTTGGTGATAATCATCCCACCAACATGAATACCGAGGTGCCGGGGAAAGCGTACAATCTGAGTGCACAACTCAACCAGCAACTGCACCCGCCGATCATGACGGTTGAAACCGGCGTCAACTATCTGTTCGTCGATCTCGTCGCCTCGTGAGTAATGATCCAACAGCCTGGCCAGTTTGTCGACTTCGTCAAGAGAGAATCCGAGTGCTTTACCGACATCGCGCACCGCCGACCGACCGCGATAGCTGATTACTTCGCACACCATGGCGGCATGTTGGCGGCTGTACTTGTTGTAGACGTACTGGATGACTTCCTCGCGTCGGTTGTTGGCGATATCGATATCAATGTCGGGTGGCTCGGTGCGTTCCTCGGAGACAAATCGTTCAAAAAGAAGCTTCAACCGGATGGGGTCGACCGCTGTGATCCCCAAACAATAACAAACCGCCGAGTTGGCCGCCGAGCCGCGCCCCTGACAGAGGATGCCTTGCTCTCGGCAGAATCGAGTGATATCCCAAACGATCAGGAAGTAGCCGGATAGTTCGAGCTTTTCGATAATGTACAGTTCGTGTTCCAGTTGTCTGAATACTTCGGGGTCCATGTCCTCGTATCGTACGCGGGCGCCGTCGTAAGTGAGACGTCTGAGGTAACTGTGGGTGGTCTCACCCCTGGGCGGTGGAAAATCAGGCAGTGAACTGTTCAGTTGCTCCAGCGAGAAGTCGCACCGTTCGGCGATGGCAACGCTGCTGGCAATTGCGTCAGGGTAGCGTTGAAACCGGCGAGTCATCAGCGACGGCGCTTTCAGGTATCTTTCGGCGTTGGGGTACAAGAGCGTGTCGGCAGCATCGAGGGTGGTATGGTGCCTGATACAGGTCAGCACGTCCTGCAGTCTTCGTCCATCAGGTGTCGTGTAGTGAACGTTATTGGTGGCGACGGTAGGAATCGACAGGGCGCGTCCGAGATGCGTCAGTCGTTCGCACAGGAACTCGTGGACGGGTAGGTTATGATGCTGAAGTTCGAGGTAGAAATTGTCCGGCCCGAAGAGTTCGCGATATTGTGAGGCGATGCGACACGCTTTGTCGTTGTCGTTTTCCAACAGGGCTGAGGGCACTGCACCCAGCGTGCAGCCGGAGAGAGCAATGAGTCCGTTGGTATGTTTCTGTAAAGTGTCATCAGTAACTTGCGTTTCATGCTTCTTGTTCTGCAGGTGAGCTTCGCTCAGCATTTGCGACAGGTTGGCGTAACCGACAGCATCTTTGACGAGCAGGACAAGGTGGTGTCCATTGGCGAGAGTGATCTCGGTGCCGAAGATAGGTGTGATCCCTTTAGCGGCAGCGGCCTGGTGGAACCGGACGATGCCGTAGAGTCCATTGTGGTCGGTGATAGCCAGGGCACGATAACCTAGTTGGGCAGCTCGCTCGACAAGGTCCTCGGGATGCGAAGCGCCATCGAGGAAGGAGAAGTTGGAATGACAGTGAAGTTCTACATAGTCCATGACGTTTTGGTCGACCATT